>JACRDN010000011.1 GCA_016218575.1 Elusimicrobiota bacterium | reverse complement strand
GTGTTGATGGTGTCCTTCAAGGCCAGAATCTCGCCTTTTACCTCCACCGTGATCTTGCGGGAGAGGTCGCCGTTGGCGACCGCCGCCGTCACCTCGGCGATGTTGCGCACCTGGGTGGTCAGGTTATTGGCCATGGAGTTGACGTTGTTGGTGAGGTCCTCCCAGATGCCGGCCACCCCTTTCACCACGGCCTGGCCGCCAAGCTTTCCCTCGGTGCCGACCTCGCGGGCGACCCGGGTGACCTCGGAGGCGAAGGCGTTCAACTGATCCACCATGGTGTTGATGGTGTCCTTCAAGGCCAATATCTCGCCCTTGACCTCCACCGTGATCTTATGGGAGAGGTCGCCGTTGGCGACCGCGGTCGTGACCTCGGCGATGTTGCGGACCTGGTTGGTGAGGTTGGAGGCCATGGAGTTGACGTTGTCGGTGAGATCCTTCCAGACCCCGGCCACGCCTTTGACCACGGCCTGTCCGCCCAAATTGCCCTCGGTGCCGACCTCGCGGGCGACCCGAGTGACCTCCGAGGCGAATGAGTTCAACTGGTCCACCATGGTGTTGATGGTGTCCTTCAGGGCTAGAATCTCTCCTTTGACCTCGACCGTGATCTTGCGTGAGAGGTCTCCCTTGGCGACCGCGGTCGTGACCTCGGCGATGTTACGGACCTGGTTGGTGAGGTTGGAGGCCATGGAGTTGACGTTGTCGGTGAGATCCTTCCAGACCCCGGCCACGCCTTTGACCACGGCCTGTCCGCCGAGCTTCCCCTCGGTTCCGACCTCGCGGGCGACCCGGGTCACCTCGGAGGCGAAGGAGGAAAGCTGTCCCACCATGGTGTTAACGGTGTTGGCGATTTGCAGGAAGGCGCCCTTGACCGGGCGGCCCTCGATCTCGAGAGGCATGGTTTGCGAGAGATCCCCCTTGGCCACGGCTCCGATCACGCGGGCGACCTCCGTGGTAGGCTGGACCAAGTCGCCGATGAGTGAGTTGACGGAGTCCACGCAGGTCGCCCAGGAGCCGGTGATGGGGCCCAAGGAGGCGCGCTGGGCGAGCTTGCCTTCCTTGCCCACCACGCGGCTGATGCGCTCGAGCTCCTGCGCCATTTTTTGGTTCATTTCCGCGATGTCGTTGAAGATTTCCGCGATGTCCGCGCAGATCCCTCCGCGCGCTCTGGGCAGGCGCGCCGAGAAATTCCCCTTGCGCACGGTTTTGAGGGCGTGCAGAAGCTCGGCGGTTTCCTCCGGTCCGAGGCCGTCCGAGCCGTTGTGGGAGAGCACGGCTGGAGAGATCTGAATTTTTCTCATTGCGCTTAGGATAGGGCTGGGAATGCGGCGAATCAAGGCAGCTCGGGTCACTGCATGTCACCGCGGAGGCAACGGATGTCGCGCGCTCCGCGCGTCAATCCGTTTGCATTTGAGATGCCCCCTGGGTACAATTCCTATTGTGTAGTACAGTAAAAATTCATGAGAACTGGCGATAAAGGCGGAGTCCGGGCCGCGATCCTCTTGGCGGCTCTCGGCTATTTTGTCGACATCTACGACCTCATCCTCTTCAGCATCGTCCGAGTCAAGAGCCTCAAGGGCATCGGGGTTCCCGAGGAGGCCCTGCTTTCCAACGGAGTGCTTCTTCTCAACATGCAGATGACGGGCATGCTCCTGGGCGGCATTCTGTGGGGGATACTGGGGGACAAGAAAGGGCGGTTATCGGTCCTCTTTGGATCGATTTTTCTTTATTCCGCCGCCAATATCGCCAACGGGTTCGTGGGCTCGCTCTCGGCCTATGCCTGGCTGAGGTTCCTGGCCGGGATCGGCCTTGCCGGAGAGCTGGGGGCCGGGATCACCTTGGTGAGCGAGATCATGAGCAAGGAATCCCGCGGCTACGGCACCATGGTCGTGGCCGGGGTGGGGATATTGGGCGGAGTCGCGGCCGGGCTCGTGGGCGACTATTTCGACTGGCGTACGGCCTACTTCGTTGGGGGAGGCATGGGCCTTCTCCTTCTTCTGCTCAGGATCGGGGTGTATGAATCGGGGCTCTTCACCCAGATCAAGGACTCCCGGGTCAAGAAGGGGGATTTCAGGACCCTCCTGGGCGACTCGGAGCGGGCCCTGCGCTACCTCTGCTGCATCCTGATCGGGGTGCCGATCTGGTTCGTGATCGGGATCCTCGTCACCTTCTCGCCGGAGTTCGGCAAGGCCCTGGGTATGGCGGCTTTGCCCAACCCGGCGCGAGCCGTGATGTTCCTCTACCTCGGCTGCGCCTTGGGGGATTTCTTGAGCTGCGCCCTCAGCCAATATCTAAGGTCGCGCAAGAGAGCCATTTTCGGGTTCCTGGCCGCGACCGGCCTTCTCATGGCCGCGTATTTGCTGGTTCCCGGCCTGCCCTTGGGCTCTTTTTACGCCCTCTGCCTGGCCTTGGGCCTTGGCACCGGCTACTGGGCGGTTTTCGTGACCACGGCCTCGGAACAATTCGGAACCAACATCCGGGCCACGGTCACGACCACGGTGCCGAATTTCGTGCGGGGTTCTTTGGTGCTTCTGAACTTTTCCTTCCAGGCCGCCAAGGGCGCCTGGGGGATTATCGTCGGCGCCCAAGCGGTGGGAGCCGCGAGCCTTCTCATCGCCTTCCTGGCCCTGTCCCGCCTCGAGGAATCCTACGGAAAGGATCTCGACTACTGCGAAGAGTAGTCGAGGTCCCCGAGCCCCTATTTCGCCGTGAGTGTGCCGGATGCGATGCCGGTCGCCTTGGTCGTTTTGGCGACGTCGGTGTAGTTGAGTGTCAATTGCGCGGTCTGGGCCGTGGCCTCCGCGGAATTGTATAGCCCGATGTGGGAGCCGTTGAATTTTGCGTTGTCTATCATGCCGTTGGCGCTGTCCATGAAGGTTTCCGCGTAGGTGGTCATGCTGTCGATGATGCCCCCCGCGGCGTAGCTCCCGGCGGCGATGTGGGTCATGTCCGAGATCGCGCCCGAGAGGGTGATGTTGGAGCCCGAGCCCCCGATGATTTGGTTGGTGAAATCCACGACCACGGTGAAGGCGATCCCTCCGCTTGACATGTTGGTGCAGGAGGGCGCGTCGCTGCAGGAGATGTAGGACCCCGAGCCGTTATAAATTCCCGTTCCCGTGGGAAGATTGGTCCGGATCTCGTCCCAGGTGGCCGCTCCGGCCGTGATCCCGGTCAAGGTCCTGGTGGCGTCCTGGGAGTAGGACGCGGTCCAGGAGGGGTCTATATACATGTTGTTGTACATGTCTCCCTGATAGACGGCGGGGCCCATCATCCCGTAATCGGCGCGGCCGTAGTCTATAGGTCCCGAGTAATCGTACACCGGCATGCCGCCGGGGCCGGGCATGGGCTGCTGGGGCATATTGCCAGCCTGGGCGTTCATGTCGGGTCTGGGCTGGTCCGGCTTGGGCTGGTTGGGATCGCCGCGCATGGGGCGAAAGCCGGGATAGCCGCCCGGGCCGGGATCGTTGCCGGGCTCTCCCGGCTTGTGGGGACCTTCCGCCATGTCCCCGAGCTGGCGCGGGCCTTCCTGCCTATTGTCGCCCGGCTGGCGGGGTCCTGCCTGCTCGTCTCCCGGTTGGTCGGGCCCTTCCGGGTCGCCCGGTTGGCGCATCCCGGGCTGGCCCTCCCGCCCTGGGCGATGCATTGCCCGCTGGCCCTGTTCTCCCTCGGCGCGCTGCTCTCCCGGCCTGGGTCCGTAGGCTCCCTCCGGCCGGGGTCCTTCCTTGTCTCCGGGCCTGAAGGCGAGGCCGACCTCGCGCATCTGGTTCATGAAATTCTGCACGGCACCGGGCGGCATCGGCGCCACGAAGCCGGCTCCCATCTCGGCGCCCCCTCCGGAAGGAATGAAGGCCTGGGGGGGAGGGGGCATGGCCGGCCCGCCGGGAATCTGTCCCTGTATGTCCCGGGGCATGTCGGGGGCGAGTTGGATCGCGCCGTGGGGCACGGCGATGCGCGCCCTCATGGATTCCCCGATTCCTCCCGGAATGGCGGCTCCGGGTATGATTTGGCCGACCACTATGGTCCCGCGGATGCCGATGGTTCCCACGGGAAGCTTGATCTGGACGTTGCTGGGCTTCTTGCGGGCGATCTTGCCGCTCACGAAGCGGAAGGCGCCCTTGGTGATCCGGGCCGTGACCTTCCCGGCGTCGGTAACGGGGTCGTAGACGAACTCATCCAAGACCATGTCGCTGTTGGGGCCCAAGGTGAACACGGTCTCGTCCAGGAGCATGACTTGGAGGCGCCCCTGGGCGTCCGTGGTCACGTGGTCGTTTTGATAAAGGGGTCTTCCGCTTTGGACGATGCGCCCCACCGATTGCCCGGGAGCCGTGGCTTGAACCAGGCCGTGGACGGCCGCGGCCACGCCGATGCGGCCGGGAGAAGCGGCTGCCGGAATTTGCGCCACGGCCGGGGAAACGCCCAAGGTCAGAGACAGAGCGGCGGCGATGAGGCGGCTATTCATGAATCCTCCATAAACCCTTTCGGGCTTATTACGCAAGTATAGCCGTGGTGATGCCGCCGCGCAAGACCCAAAAGTTGTGATCTAGAGCACGTCAGAAGCCCACGTCCCACCGGTAGGTGAGCAAGGTCGAGATCTTCTGGTTGATGTAGGCGTAGTTGCGCAGGTTGGACCGGGTGGAGTCGTAGTATTCGTAGCTCACCGTCCAGAGCAGGCTCTCGAGCTTGGGATGCAGCTGGCCGAGCGAGGCGCCCGCGGTGACGTCGAGCTTCACGGTCTTGTCGATGCGCTTGAGGGTGCTCACGCTGGGGTCGTTTTGCAGGTATTGATCGTAATTGTAGGTCGCGCTGGGAATAAGGAACAGCCCCTTGCCCAGGAACAGGGCGTTTCCGACCGTCACCGAATCTCGGTTGTAGGCGTTGTAGCGGCGCGAGGCGTGCTTGACGCTGCGGTTGTAGTTGAAGCTCAGGCGCATGGAGCCGGTGGCCTGCCACTCCGCCCCGGCCGTGGCGTCGAACTGGATGCCGTTTCTCTCGGGAGCCGTGGGGACGTCGGCGGTGCGGGCGAAGTCCTGGTAGACGTCCTTGGCCTCCACGAAGAAGCTCGAGCGCGGGCTGGGCTTGTAGAGGGCGCGCAGGCCCCCGCCGCGGTTGCGCAGGTAGGTGGTCTGGGCCAGGAGCACCAGATCGTAGGAGAGGCTCGGGGTCAGCTCCCAGCTGCGCGCTTTCCAAACCCCGCCCGCCTGGGCGGAGTGGGCCTGTAGGTTGAGGCTCTTGACCGCTGTTTGGTCGGCCCGGTAATAGGTGTAGCTCGCGAAAAGTTGGTCGCCGGAGTTTCTTGCCAAGTCCCGGCGCAGCTCGAGGTTGCCTATGAATATCTTGCTCACGTCCGCGCGCTTGAGGGAGGTTCCGGTTAAGGTGATCGGGACGTCGGTGAGGAGCCTCTGTCCGGAGGAGGAGGCAGAGTTGCGGTTGGTGTCGTACTGGACGCCGGCGCTTACGCGGCCGGAGAGCACGGTGCGCTTGTAGGACTTCTCGACCGCCGTTAAGTATTTGTCGGTTTCCCGGCGCAGATTTTCCGGAAGGTCGGCCACGCCCTTGAGGGCGTTGAGCTCCCGCTCGGCCTCGACCATGTCCTGAAGGCGGAAGAGGACGATCGCGTAGACCAGGCGCACCTTGGAGAGGTTCGGGTCTATCAGCAGGATGCGCTCCAAAGTCGCCGAGGCGCCCTTGAGATTCCCCTGCCGGACCTGGGTCCGGGCATAGCGGTAGTTCAAATCCAAATTATCGGGGTCGGCCAGCACCTCATCGTAGGAGACGTCCTTCTCGCCCTCCAGGATCTTGCGGCGCTGGGCTTCCTCGCCGATATTGGTGATCTTGGATTGAATATCGATCTCGCTGCCGGGCTTGCGTATCTCTTGCTCGTAGTTCTGCGCCTGGAGGGATGCCGCCAAGCCCAGCAGTGCCAAGGGAATTGCCGTAAGTCTGAGTTTAAATCGTTTCATATGATTGTCGCGGGAAGTTCATCTTGGCACAATAGCCCCGGGAAAGTCAACAGCTTGATTATTCCGGGCAAATCACGGAAAATCCAGTTGATGGCGCGCGCGCTCTGGAGGCGGGGGGCCCAGCTCTTGATTCCCCTGGCCCTCCTCTTCCTGGTGGTCTGGCTCAAGCTGAGCCCCTGGGCTTGGGTGGAGACCTTCCAGCATAAGGCCTTCGACATGTTCCAAGTCCTGCGCCCCCGCCCCTACGAGGCGGCCCCTGTGCGCATCCTCGACATAGATGACGAGACCCTCTCCCGTCTCGGCCAGTGGCCTTGGCCGAGAAGCCAGGTGGCCCGCGTCATAGATAGATTGGACGAGCTGGGCGCCGCGGTCACGGCTTTCGACATCGTTTTTTCCGAGCCAGACCGTACTTCTCCGGCGGAGGTTGCCTCGCTTTGGCCCCATACCAGGGAGCTGGAAGCGGTTAAGGCCAAGCTCAAGACCCTGCCCGACCATGACGCCCTCCTGGCCCAGGCCATAGGCCGAAGCCGGGTCGTGACTGGCTTTGTCTTGACCGGCCAGAAGAATGGTGCGGCACCCGTCGTGAAAGCTTCATTCTCCTACGCCGGGGACAATCCCATGGCCTACGTGGACGCCTACGAGGGCGCGGTCGCCAATCTCCCGATTTTGGAAAAACGCGCCGCGGGAAACGGCAATTTCGGGTTCCTCCCCGAATCGGACGGCATCATCCGCAGGCCCCCTCTCCTCTTCGGCTTGGGGAAATCCCTTTATCCCTCGCTCGCCGCCGAGGCCCTGCGCGTGGCCCAAGGGGGCGCGGGCTACGCCGTCAAATCCTCCGGGGCGAGCGGCGAGTCGAGCTTCGGCCAGCACACTGGGATCAGCCGGATCAAGATCGGGGCCTATAAGATCCCCACGGACGCCAAGGGCCGCTTCTGGGTGTACTACACCTTGCCGCCTCCCGAGCGCACCATTGCCCTGTGGCGGATATTCAATAAAAATTTCGACCCCGAGCAGTTGGCCGGCTGCATTATCTTCCTGGGAACCTCCGCCTCTGGGCTCAAGGACTTGCGCGTGACACCCCTCAGCCCCGCCGCCCCCGGGGTCGAGGTCCACGCCAACGTGGTTGAGCAGGTCCTCTTGGGGCGCTTTCTCCAGCGCCCGGATTGGGCCCCGGGCGCGGAGCTTCTCTACATGCTGGTGATGGGCCTAGCTTTGATCCTGCTCCTTCCTCTCTGCGGGGCGCTTTCCAGCGTGAGCTTGACCGTGGCGGGGCTGACCGGAGCTTTGGCCTTTTCCTGGCATGCCTTCTCCTCCTGGATGTACCTGGTGGATCCGGTATTCCCCTGCTTGACCGTGCTTCTCATCTATATGTCTTCTTCCTTAATAGGCTACTTGAAGACCGAGGCGGAGCGGCGCCAGATCAAGGGGGCCTTCAGCCGCTATATGTCCCCGGCCCTGATCGAGGAGCTGGCCAAGAACCCCGACAAGCTCAAGCTGGGTGGGGAACTGCGCGACATGACCTTGCTTTTTTGCGACATACGGGGATTTACCACCATTTCGGAAAAGCTCGACCCGCAGGGTTTGACTCACCTCATCAACGCTTTCTTCACCCCCATGACGGAAATCATACTGGAGAGAAAGGGCACCATAGACAAGTACATCGGCGACTGCATCATGGCTTTCTGGAACGCCCCCCTGGACGATCCCGAGCACGCCCGGCACGCCTGTCAGGCGGCGCTCGCGATGCAGGACAAGCTGGCCGAACTCAATACCGAGTGGGAGGCGGCGAGCAAGGCCGAGGGACGGCCTTTTATTCCCGTTCAGATAGGTCTTGGACTCAATACCGGCGCCTGCTGCGTGGGGAACATGGGCTCTGACCAGCGCTTCGACTATTCAGCCCTGGGCGATGAGGTGAATCTGGCCTCGCGCCTCGAGGGCCAATCCAAGAATTATGGGGTTGGCATCGTCATAGGCCCCAATACCCGCGAGCGGGTTCCGGACTATGCGGTCTTGGAGCTGGACCTTATCCGTGTGAAGGGGAAAAGCGTGCCCGTGCGCATCTACGCTCTCCTGGGCGACGACTCCATGGCCCGCCAGGAGGAGTTCTCGGCCTGGCAGAAGCGCCACGACGAGATGCTCGCCGCCTACCGCTCCCGGCAGTGGCAAAAGGCCCGGGCCCTTCTGTCCATATGTCGCTCCCGGCCCTGGTCGTTTCCGACGCTTTACGATCTCTACGAGGAGCGCCTCAAGGCCTTCGAGGCCGTTCCCCCCGGCCCGGATTGGGACGGCACCTTCACGGCCCTTAGTAAATGAATGAATTCGGTGACAGTTACTTAATTCCCCCGAAAGAATTAAGTAACTGTCACCGAATTCCTAAATTCAATTGTATACTATAAGCGCTTTATGTCCTTGCTAGACCCCAAGACCAAGACCGTGCTCATCGTGGACGACGACGAATCCATGCTGAACCTGCTCGAGATCATGATCCGGCGGGACGGCTTCAAGATAGACCTGGCCGCGACCGGTGAAAAGGCCTTGGAAAAGCTCAAGTCCTCTCCCGACGCCTTGGTCTTGGACCTGATGCTGCCCGGGATCACGGGTTTTGAGGTCATCAGCCACCTGAGCCGCACGCCCGCTCCTCCCCCGGTCATTGTCGTGACCGCCTACGCCCATACCAAGGAAGTCCAGGACATGAGAAAGCAGGTGCATGTCGAGGAGTTTCTGGTCAAGCCCATCAGCCAGAAGAAGCTCCTGTCCATCCTGCATCGGGTGCTCAAGACCCAGCCACCTCAGAAGTAGCTTACCGCCAGTGAAGTTGGTCGGCCGAGGCCGTTTTCCAGCCGTCGGCGTGGGCGAGGGGGCTCCCGTCATCCTTTCTGCGCGAGCCGCAGTCGGCCGCGGTGATGCTGCGGTGGGGCATGACGCGGACGCTGAAGCCTAGGCTGGCGAAGCGATAGACATGCTGCCGTGGCCCCGCGCAGGCGGTTAGGGCCAAACCTGCCGCAAGAAGACAGGAGAGGTTCGGCCAGGATTTTTCCATCTCTCTTAGTGTAAGCCCAGACTTCCCTCGGGGCAGGGGCCATAAGGCCCGTCTTCCTTACGCCAGAGGGCCTAGGTCTCGGTAGGACTATTGGCCCCATAACTTTAAACTTCTAAAAGCCTGGCACCGGACAGAGGTCCCATAAAACTGTAGGCCAAAATTGGGAACGCGAAAGGTCCCTAGGGCCCATGGGCTTTCTCCGCATTATTCCTACTATGGTCCC
Organism: Elusimicrobiota bacterium; assembly: GCA_016218575.1. Taxonomy (NCBI): domain Bacteria; kingdom Pseudomonadati; phylum Elusimicrobiota; species Elusimicrobiota bacterium. The sequence continues at coordinate 117,983 of JACRDN010000011.1, read as the reverse complement.
ATGGTCTGTAATTTACGCACCGGAGGCGAATTATGAAACAGTGGTTGAACCGTTTCCTGGCCACTGCCGTCGCCGCCGCTGTCGTGATGGTCTCCCCCGGACTGGGATGCTATCAGGCAATGGCGGGCGGTAATGTCAGGGGACAGGGCAAAGTCGTCAACCTCGGAGCCGTGCGACCCGGAGTCGTTACCGGGAACCGCGGCAACGCGGGTGTCAACATTATCGGAGCCAATGCCATGCAGTTGGACACGCAGGCTGGCCCTACAGCTCCCAATGCGACCCCTTCCTTAAGGGTCATTAACGGGGGCCGCGCCGAGACGAGCGCTCCCGATACTCGGCAGGATGCTCGAACGAGAGCCAATCTCTCCTTAGTAAGGACTGAGAGAGTTCAGAGGACCTCGGCCGGCATGAGCGGATTCGCTCCTCAGGCGCAGGCTCGGGTTCAGGCCGCGGCGGATGCCATGGCGACCCAAGAACTCGCGACCGAGACGCTCCAGCAGGGCTCGGTTGAAGCGGCGGTCGGGCAGGGCCAGAAGCAGTGGGACCTGAAAACCGTCCGCTCCGGACAGGCTGACGATGCCACTGTCGTGAACGCCGGCAAAGGCTCTTCCTCCAGATCGGGATTGCTGGGCTACAGAGGCCGGGCGGCCGGTCGCAGAGGGATGATTGACTTCGGCGGTTTCGATGGATTCGGCGGAGGCTCCAACGGTCGCCAAAGCCCGCAGAGCCTGGGTCTTATCCTCGGCCTAACGCTGGCCGGGCTCGGAATCGCATCCATCGTGAGCGGAGCGATCACCATCGGCGTCGGTTTGATCTTGTCGGGGCTGATCGGCGGTTCTATCGTTCATAGCAGGAATATCAACGTGCTGGGTCTCTCTCCGGACAGCGCGGACGACGTTCCCCAAAACACAAGCACCTTGAAGTTGGTCGGAGTGGTCGGCGCCGGCGTGGCCGCCGCGGGTTACCTGATCCTCGGCTCGGCCGCCGCTCCCGCCGCGGCCGTGACCTTGATGCAGTTTGGGGTCCTGCCCATCGTCATGGGCGCCTTGGCGTATTATTCCACGCAGAACTCCAAGGTCGGCGCCGCGGTCGCGGTGGTTTCCTTCGCGGCCCTGAGCGCCCTCAGCGTCGCCGGCATGGCGACGGCCGTGGCCTTCGCGGCCCAGGCCCTCACCTTGGGCATCGCCACCGTCTCCACCGAGCTCTTCACCCAGGGCTTCGAGAGAAAGGACATGGCGCGCCGGTTCGTCGCCGTCTTCGCCTTGGCTCTCACCGGGATCGCGGCTTTCGCGGCTCCCGCGACCTTGGCGGCGTCCTATCCTCTGGCCGTTCCCATGGTTCTTTCCGTGCTGGCGGGCTATCACGCCGCCAAGTACAATCATGTGATCGGCGGAGTCGCGGCCGGAGCCATGGTGTCTTGGCTCTGGTACGTGGCCGGATCCGTGTTCGGCCCTGCGGCGCCCCTGCAGGCCATCTTCCTCATGGCGGCCAGCACCTTCTCGGCCGCTCTTCTCATGAACGGCTCGGACAAGGGGCAGCTTGAGTCCTGGCTGGGCTACGTTGGAATGGCCGGCGCCGTGGCCGGGACCGTGTTCCTGGCCGTGAGTGGTCCTACCGCCTTGGGAGCGTCCTTGTTCCTGCCCTGGCTCATCTCCCTGGCCCTGGGGCATTTCAATGCCGACACCCCTCAACTGGCGCCCGTCTACGGCGTGAGCATAGCGCTCGTCAACATCGCGCAGGTGGCCGGCGTCTCGTCCATGCCTCTGCTTTGGCTGTCGGCCGCCGCGGCCTTGTACAGCCGCATGCACTTCCGGGGCGAGATCGGCACGAGCCATGACGTCATCAACAGGGAGACCCTCGCGGGCGCGTCCCTCGCGGTCCTCGGCGTCGTGACCTTGGCCATCGGCAGCGGCGCCGTCATGACGGTGGGCACCGCCGGCGCGGCCGCCTACCTCATCCCCACGGTCATCGCGACCTTGGCCAGCTACGCCGTCAGCAAGTTCGCCCATGAGCGCAAGGCCTCGGACCGCAAGGCCTTGTCCATGACCTTGGCCGCCGGCCTAGCCGTGGGCCTGGTCGGAACGGTCCTGGCCGCCACCGCCAACCTGCCGCTCCTCATCATTCCGACGGCGGCTTACGCGGCGCACATGTACGTCAAAGCTCAGAAAGAGCAGGGAGTCTCCGACTCACTCATCAATAACGTCGTCTCCATCGGCGGCATCTTGGCCGCGGTGGCTTCCTTGTACGTTCCCGTCCCGCTGTTGTCGAGTCTCGCCATCGGCGTCGTCCTCGGCTCCATCGCCGGGGTCAACAAAGACGCGAGCGGCAGAGTCGCCATCGCCGTCGCGGCCCTGGCGGTCCTGCCGGTCTTGGGCGTGCCTGCCGCGGTGGTGACCAGCCTCAACGTCACCGCGCTTGCCTCCCTGTCCGTGGCCGAGTTGCCCGAGGGCATCAAGGAGAAGTACGGGCGCAATATCGGCATGGCCGGAATCGCCATGGCCTTCGCCTTGGCCACCGGCATCGGCGCGCCTCTGGCGATCAAGCTCGCCCCGGTGATACTGGGCGCCATGTTCGGCCTGTCCTCGGAGGGCAAGCTGACCGTGGCCGGAGCCTTGGCCGCCGTGGCCGGCGTGGCCTTGGTCGGTCTTCCGATCGGCGCGGCCGCCCACACCCTCAGGTACGCGGCCTTCGCCATGGCCTTGGGGACTCATATCCTGATGCGCGACATCAAGAGCGTCAACCTCAGGGATATGTACACCGGGACCATCGGCATGGTCTTGACCGGAGCCGCGGTCGCGGCGATGTCCACCGGAGGAGCCGTGGCGGCGATCCTTGCGATCTCCGTGGGCTTCCTCTTCGGCGCCGCCGCTCGGCCGGTGCATGAGATGCTCAACGCCAAAGTCCGGTTCAGCAAGGCCGACGTCATCGGCCTGGCCGTGGCCGGCGTGGCCGCCGCCATCGCGACGCCCGTCGGAGCGGCCGTTGCCGCATCCATCCCGACCCTGATCACGATGGCCGCGCTGTCCGCCGCCTACGTGTCCCGGGGCTTGGCGGGCTACATCCCGAACCCGGACCATCGCAGCAAGCTCATGGGCGTTCTCGGAGCGGCCGGAATCATGGCGACCGTGGTGGGAGCTTACTTCCTCGCGGTCCCGACGGCCTTCTGGGGCGCTGTGTGGGCCCCCGTGGCCATGGGAGCTCTCCTGGGCTTGGCCATCGGCCAGCCTTTCATGGCCGGTATGGTGAGCACGGCCGTCGCGACGGTGTTCCACGCGACGGGCCTTACCGCCAACCCTCAAGACCCGATGAGCCAGCCCGCGGTGGCCACCGTCCTCAGCGCGGCCCTCTCGGGAGGCCTGTACCGGAAGTCCATTGATCGCTCGCGCTTCATGAAAGCGGCGATGACCGGCATCGCGGGAATCGTCGGCGCCGTGGCGGTTTCTTCCGCCTACCCCGCGCTGGCCCACGTCATCCTGGCCTCTTCGGTGGGCTTGATCCTCGGCATGTTCACCCCGCACTACCTCATCGCGGGAATTGGAACGCTGCTTGCTTACACGTTCCTCATGCCTGGATTCGGTCTGGGGTATAGGGCGGCGGTCCTTCTCGCGTCGGCGGCGTTCGCCTACTTCGCGGGAAAGAGCGGTAAGGATGCCCAAGGAATGGTCGACGACTTGGCCAAACAGTAAGGTTCCTTACTTATAATTAGCACAGGCGGGGCCCGTGAGGGCCCCGCCTCTTTTTTCGCCAATCGGCGGCCGGGCAATTTCTTGAAACTGCTATATTTGGACGACCGTTAGTTTTAAGGAGGTATGACTATGCGCGTTATGATCGTCTGTTTTTTTAGTTTGTGTCTTTGCCTGGGGCAGGCCCGGGCCGAGGAGGGCTTGAAGGCGGGGCGATTCTTTCTTAAAAAAGCGCCCCCAATTTGCCGGCGGGCGGCATTCTGATCGCGGGAGAGCTGGCGGAAGTGCCGGGGGGGGGGGGGCGGGCCGATTTTTGAGGAGAAGTCCTTCAAGATCGTCGCCCTGGAGTGCCCCGTGTACTACGGGGCCGACTGCGCCAATAAGGCGGCGAAAAAGGATTCCTTGGAGCGGGAGTATTTCAAGAGGGAATCCGCCAGCCAGGCGCCTTACTTCACCGTTCCGGAGTTCGGCCCGAGCGGGGCGGTCTTCAAGGATCGCAGCCAAAGCGTCTACGAGCTGCAGTATTTTGTAAAATAACGCGTCGCCCCCGTAGCTCAGTGGTAGAGCAGCAGTTTTGTAAACTGCCTACCTCGGTTCGATTCCGGGCGGGGGCTATCCTTCCCTAATGAGGCGCTTTTCCGGCTTTTTCCTTCTCTCTTTGGGCTGCGCCTACTTGGCCGCCTTGATGCTCTGGCGCCTGGAGTCTTTCCCGGGCCTGCACATGGACGAGGCCTGGATCGGCATCCTCGCCGCGAACTTCCTCGAGCGCGGCGTCTACACCTTGCACGGCATGAATGGCTACACGGGCTCCCTTTATGCCTGGATCCTTTCCAAGGCTTTCGCGGGGCTCGGGGTGAGCGTGTTTGCCTTGAGGCTTCCCGGGGCTTTCCTCAACGCGGCCGCGGCCTGTATCCTGGTCGCTCATTTGGCGCGGCGCCTGGGCCGGGCGGAGGCATGGGCGGTTGTCTATCTCATGGCCAATCTCGGAATTTTCGCGCTCAAGTCCCGCGTGGCCTGGGAGGTCTACGCCCTGCAGAACTTCCTGCTTGCCGTATTGCTCGTCCTGCTTCGGGAGTTCATCGAAGAGAAAAGATTTTCTCCGACCGCGGTGGCTTTATTCCTGGCCGCCGCGGCCCTCGGGGTGTTCAACCACTTCATTTTCGCCTCCGTTCCCCTATCCTTGGCCGTCGCCGCCTCGGCCCTGGCTCTCGAGGGCCAGGGCTGGAAGCTCGCGGTTTTATGCGCCATAGCTGCGATCGCTTCGGCCTTCATTTGCGCCCTGAAGCCTTTGATTTCGGACCCGCTTTGGTCCGCGCATCGCGCGGGCTTGGCGGCGGCGCTTTTAGCGACTCCATTGGCCGCGGCGATCCTCTTTCAAAAATTTTCTTTGGAAATGGAAGATAGGATAAAGAGATTCACTAAAACGGAACACTTCCAAGCCCGACGGCTTGCGCTGATTAAAGGAATATTGGCCATCGGGCTTTTCTGCTTTACGGCGTGGCATCTCATCCCTTTCATCGCCATTTGGTCCAACACGGCGATTTTCAAGCGTCTCTCTTCCTGGGAGGAGCCATGGCTCTTGGCGGCCGCCTCTTGGGCCTGGGCCGCGGGCTTGTTGTGGCTCGTCGTCTCGGGGGCTCTCGGGGCCCTCGATAACGGCACGGAGAGCTCTCCTTACCGGCGCTTTTTACAGATATGGCCCTTGGCTTACGCTTCTCTATTCATCCTCTTTCGCGACACGAGCTCGATCCGCTATTACATCATTCCCTCATTTCTGGCCATGACCGGGGCCGCCGCCGCCATTCCGGCGTTCCTGAAAGGCCGCGGCCGCCGTTGGCTTGCTCCCGGCTTGGCCCTGGGCGCGGCGTTCCAAGGCTTGTTCTGGAGGGAGATCGGGTCTCCTCATGCGCGCCCGCCGCTCAGCTTCAGGCTGGGTTGGCATGGGGAAAGTTCCGCTGATTTTCTGCCCAAGGACGGGGTCGCCGAGGCCATGGCGCGCGACCGGGTGTGCCGGATCGCGGTGGACAAGCATCCCGTGGACCTGCCGCTTTTTTTCCTGCTCAAGGCCCGGCGCTACGAATGCGACGAGTCCAAGACCATAGCCGCCGGGATTTGCCCGGACTGCGCCTCTCCTCCCTACTTGCGGTGGAAAATAACGGTGTCAGGCATCAACTGATTCGGGAGTTTCTGTAGACAAGAGGCTTCCAGCCTGTTATACTCAGGTTTTAGAGCTTATGAAAAAGTTTTTTCTGGGGGCGCTGGCCTGCGCGATTTTCTCGTCCTGCGGCCCGCCCAAGTACGCGGCCTACGTTTCCGTCGACAGCGACTGGCGGGGCTCCGTGCCGTGGGGCTGGCATGTGATGACGGACCGCGAAGCGACCCACTATGCCCAAACCAACTTCATCGGTCCCTTCGAGCCCGACTTTTACCTGGGAGTCCCGAGCTTCAGCGTGCGCTGGTACAATTACTCCTACCCCCGTCGGCTTCCCGACGGGCTTCTAGAGATGTACTCGAGCGCCGATGATTTCATCCAGCAAACCTTGAGCTACGTCTACGGCCCAAAGTATGAAATGCCCCAGCCGGTTCATGAGATCACGGCTGGGGGGCGCAAGGCCAAGCATTTCGTGGTGCTTTCCCCCATTCCTGTTCCCTCGTCTACCCGCTGGGGGACTTCGAGCAGCGCACAGACGGGAGAAACGGTCAATTTCCGGCAGCACGCCTACGTCGTGGTTCCCCTCAAAAGAGGGTTCTACGTCCTGGTTTATCCCGCCACGCGGGACGGCTACAAGCTCTACGAGCCTCAGTTCAACCAACTGGTCAATACCTTCTCTCCGGTTCTGGAGGGGCCCGCCGGGCCCAAGGCGGAGTAGCGGCCATGCCTAGGACGAGGGACTTGCGCTATTTGATCCGGATCAAGGCCGGACCCCAGCAGATCTACCGGGCGCTGACCTCGGCGACCGAGCTCTGCCGCTGGTGGCTGGAGGGGGCGGAGACCGATGCCACTAACCTGGGTCGGCTGCGTATGGTTTGGCCTAAAATCCGCGGCGAGCACGGCGGCATCTTCCCGCCCTACGTCGCCGTGGGCGAGAGCGAGGGCTGCTTCGTGGACTTGGAGCCCGGCCGCAAGGTGGCTTGGATGTGGAAATTGCACCGCAAGGCGAAAATCATCCCTCCCCTGACGAGCTTCTTCATCCGCCCCCTGCGGGACGGCTGCGAGGTCACCTTGCTTCACGCCGGCTTTTCCGCGACCCCGGGAAACGACAAGTACTTCCTGGGCTGCGCCCAGGGCTGGGAGGATTGCCTGGCCAAGCTCAAGCTCTACCTTGAGACCGGCCAGGCCTGCAAGAGCAAGGTCCTCACCTTCGCCGCCCTCAAGGCGTCGCTGAGGAAGCCTCGGCCTCGCGAGGCCGCGCTGGCGTGAGCCAGCTTTTTTTCTTCATCCTGGCGGCCTTGGCCGGGGGCGCCGTTTCGGCCGCGGTCTTTTACCTGGTTTTCTTTTCCCTACGCAAGAACGAGGAGGCCGAAAGGCTGCGCCTCAAGGATGATTTGAAGGGACTTTTGGAGCTGGCCGGCCAGAAATTCGAGACCGAGAGGGTGCGCCACGAGGCGCAGCTCGATGAGAAGCGCAAATCGGTGGAAACGGCCGTGGCCCAGCTTTCCCAGCGCCTCAGGGATTACGAGGTTCTGGTGAGAAGCTTCGAGTCGGAGCGCCAGGAGAAATACGGCTCCCTCGAGAAAAGCCTGCGCGACGCATCGGAAACCACCGGGAAGCTCGCCGCCACGACGGAGGGCCTGAGGGCCTTGCTCGACAATTCGCGGGCCCGCGGGCAGTGGGGAGAGCGCATGGCCGATGACATCCTGCGCGCATGCGGGCTCCAGGAGAACGTCCAATACTTGAAGAACCGCTCCCAGGACACGGTGGGGACGCGCCCCGATTTCACCTTCCTCCTGCCGGATCGGCACAAATTTCACATGGACGTGAAGTTCCCCTTGGACAATTACCTGCGCCTGGTCAACGCCGCCGCCACTGAGGAGAAAGAGCGGCACAAGGCCGACTTTCTCAAGGACGTGAAGGCCCGGATCAAGGAAATACAGCGCCGGGACTATATCAATCCCGGCGAGCAGACCTTGGACTATGTGCTCCTATTTATTCCCAACGAGCAGGTTTACGGCTTCATCCACGAGGCCTGTCCCGGCTTGATTGACGAGGCCTTGGCCCAGAAGGTGGTGCTGTGCTCTCCCTTCACGCTTTATGCCGTGATCTCCGTGGTGCGCCAAGCCTTCGAGAATTTCCACTTCACCCAGGCCACCCAGGAGGTGATCAAGCTGATCTCCGCCTTCTCCGCGGCCTATCAGAAATTCCGCGAGAGGTTCTCCGACCTGGGAGAGAGGCTCGGCAAGGCCCAGGACCTTTACCATGACATCAGCGAAACAAGCTTCCGGCGCCTGGAAGCCTCCATCCAGAAGATAGAGAAGGTCCGCCGCGGGGAGTCAGCGGCGCTGGAGGATTCCTCCTCCAGCACGGCGGAGGTTCCTGTTAAGGAGTAGTTAGGGGTGTAGGAGCGGGGTTGTTTTTCGCCGCAAGAAGCCCCTCCCGGCTTTCCGGGAGGGGCATTCCATGCGCTCTTTTCCAGCTAGATCTTGCTGACGTTGGAGGCCTTGGGGCCTTTGTCGGAGTTCAGCAGCTCGAATTCCACGCTCTGATTCTCCGCGAGAGTCTTAAATCCCTGCCCCTGGATGGAAGTATGGTGCACGAAAACATCGGGGGAGCCGTCATCAGGGATGATGAACCCGTAGCCTTTCTGGTCGTTGAACCACTTCACTTTGCCTCTGATAGCCATTTGCTTTTCTTCCTCTTTGCGATCTAAACTTCCCGCCGAAGCGGGCAGCCCGAAGGCCAGGCGTATTATAGCAAGAATGATTTCGATTGCAAGTCGCGGCCGGAAACAACCCCGGGCCTGAAATTGGGTATACTTCCTTGGCGGCAAACATGAAGATCACGTCGCGCTTGGTGCTGTCCATGTCCTTATCCGCGGCCTTGGTCGCCGCGCTATCGACTTATTTCCAGGCCAGGCAGGAAACCAAGGAACTCCGATCCGAGCTCCAGCGCAGGAGCGCGGCCCTGGCCGAGAGCCTCAAGGAGTCCCTGGAGCCGGCCTTGATCCAAACCGACGCCAAGGAGATGCTCCGCGTCCTTCGCCGCAACGCCGCGCGCGAGCGGCTCCTGGGGGCCGGGATATTCGACGCCCAGGCCCGGACCGTGGCCGCCACTGCGGGGACGGAGAGGCGCTTGAAGAGCCTCGAGTCCCTCCTTAAGCGCGCGGCGGGCCTGGAGTCTCCGCCTCCTCCTGTGAGCCGGAGGGGCTTCTGGGGCGAGGAGATGGTTTTCGTCTATCCTCTCGCGGCGGAGCGGGGCCCGGCGGGCTCCCTCCTCCTGATCCACGACACCTCCTACATCCAAAGCCAGATACGGCTGCTCTGGAGGCACAATTTCTTCAGATTGCTTTTTCACGCCCTCGTCATACTCCTCGTGAGCTTGTGGGTGATTCGTTGGAATATCATGGCCCCCATAGATCATTTGGCGGAGTGGATGAAGCAGGTGCGCACCGGCCAAGCCCCGCGGGACCTCAGCCCTCCGGCGGGGCTTCTGGAGCCCGTGGCCAAGGAGGCCGTCCACTTGGCGCAAAGCCTGACCGCGGCTCGCGCCGCGGCGGAAGAGGAGGCGCGTCTGAGGCAGGAGGTCCAATCCGTTTGGACGGCCGAGCGCTTGAAGGAGCATGTCCGGGCCAAACTCGAGGGTCGCCCGCTTTTCGTCGTGGCCAACCGCGAGCCATACATGCACGAGCGCCGGGGCAAGCGCTTGGAGGTGGTGACCCCGGCCAGCGGCCTGGTGACCGGGGTCGAGCCCGTCCTCCTGGCCTGCGGCGGCACCTGGGTCGGCCAGGGCGCAGGCGACGCCGACCGCGAGACCGCGGACGAGCGCGGCCGGGTCCGGGTGCCTCCGGACGAGCCCAAGTACACCTTGAAGCGCGTGTGGCTCAGCAAGGAGGAGGAGGAGGGCTATTATTACGGCTTCTCCAACGAGGGGCTTTGGCCGCTCTGCCATATCGCGCACACCAGGCCCATTTTCAGGTCCGAGGATTGGAAGCAGTACCAGGACGTCAACCGAAAGTTCGCTGACGCCCTGCTCGAGGAATTGGACCCTATCCAAGAGCCCTGCGTCCTGATCCAGGACTATCATTTTGCGCTTTTGCCGCGCCTCATTAAGGAAGCCCGGCCGGACGCCAGGGTGGCCATTTTTTGGCACATTCCCTGGCCGAACCCCGAGGCTTTCGGGATATGCCCTTGGCAGAGGGAGATCCTGGATGGGATGCTGGGAGCGGATTTGGTGGGGTTCCACATCCAGTACCATTGCAACAACTTCCTCGAGACCGTGGACCGGGCCCTGGAGTGCCGCATCGAATGGGAGCGCTTCGCCGTGCATCGGCGGGGCCATGTCACGACGGTCAAACCCTTCCCCATCAGCATCGCCCTCCCGGAGCCGGTGCCTTCCCGGGGCGCAGCTCCTGGAAAAGAGACCCTGCTCAAGGGGCTGGGCGTCAAGGCGCGCTGGATGGGAGTGGGGGTGGACCGCGTGGACTACACCAAGGGGATCATCGAGCGCTTCCGGGCCATCGAGCGCTTCCTCGAAAAGAATCCCGTCTATCAAGGGGAGTTCGTCTTCGTGGAGATAGGGGCGCCCAGCCGCACCCATATCAAAAGCTACCAGGACTTGGAGGCCGATGTGGAGGCGGAGGCCGAGCGTATTAACCGGCGGTTTTCCGCCAAGGACTACCGGCCCATCGTCCTTCTCAAGAAGCACCACAGCCACAAGGAGATAGACCCCTACTATCGCGCGGCCGACCTGTGCATGGTGACGTCGCTCCACGATGGAATGAACCTGGTGGCAAAGGAGTTCGTGGCGGCGAGGGAGGATGAGCAGGGCGTGCTGATCTTGAGCCATTTTACGGGGGCCGCGCGCGAGCTGCGCGACGCCTTGGTCGTCAACCCCTACGACACAGAGCGCACGGCCCAAGCGATCAAAACGGCTCTGGAGATGGATCCGGAGGAGCGGGCGCGCCGGATGTTGAGCATGCGGCGCATCCTCAAGGAATACAACGTCTATTTTTGGGCTGGGCGCCTCATCGAGGATTTGACCGCGATACGCCTTCCCGCCTCGGCCGGACAAAAAACGTCTTAATTCAGGGCCTTACAGGCGTATCATGTCGGCCCCGCTGTTCTCGGCGAAGAGCAGGAGAAGGAGGTAGTCCTTCAAATGGCGGGTCAGGAGGAAATTGTTGCGCACGTGCTCCCGGCCGGCCTCCCCGAGGCGCTGGGCCAGGGCCGGCTCCTGCAGGAGCCTCTTGATCCAGTAGGCCGTTCCCTCAACGGAATGGACGAGAATGCCCGAGTGCTGGTGGAGGATCTGCTGGGGTATGCCGCCCACGTTTCCGGCGATCACGGGCTTGGCCTTCCAAAGCGCTTCTGAGACCGTGAGCCCGAAGCCCTCGCGCAGGGACTTTTGAAGCACGATCGCCGAGGCGCGCTGGATGGCGTTGATCTCGACGTGGCTGGTCGGGGGAAGGGCTAGAACGATGATGTCTTCGTCGGTCTTCGCCTTGTCCAAAACCTCCTGGTGGACCTGGGCCCCCTCGGGATCGTCCGAGGCCGAGCCCCCGACGAGCAGCAGCCGGGCCTCCACCGACCTCCGGGCCAGGCGGAAGGCCTCGATCACGCCCAGCGGGTCCTTGAGCCGGTCAAAGCGAGAGACCTGCGTGACGAGGGGTTTGTCCGTTGGGATATTGAGGCGCGCCAGTATCTGATTCACCTCCTCGGGGGAGAGCTCCCGGTTCTTGTCGCTCAAGGGGTCTATGGACGGGGCGATCAATATCTCCGGGATGGGGAGCCGTTGGGCGAACTGCGGAGCCGAGAAGACGGCCGCGTCGTACTTCTCGATGTAGGGCCGCAGGTATTCCCAGACCTGCGGGTCGGGGCGGGAGAGGTCTATGTGGCAGCGCCAAAGCCAGCGGTTCTTGAGCTCCCGGCGTTTCTTGACCAGCGCCGCCGGCTGGGGGTCGTGGATGAACACGAAATCAGCGCCGCAGGCGATTTCCGGAAGATTGGCGTCCACGGTCTCCTCGTAGGCCTGGTAGTCGCGGGGCTCCATCCCGTCGGGGGAGCCGTGCAGGGCGTTGTGGAATTTCTTGGTCGCCGCGTAAAAGGCCTCTCCGCCCTTGATCACCTGCCAGGTGGTCTCGATCCCGAGTTCGTTGAAGAGCGGCACCATGCAGTTGAGAATTTCAGCGACCCCGCCTCCGACCGCGGTGGAATTGACGTGAGTGAGGCTCTTGCCTCGGAGCTTGCCGGCGAGAATCTCCAGCTCGTGAAGGACGTTTTCGCCGACGATGCCGCGGTATTCCTCGAGCCTAGGCATGGGAGAGCTCCTCCAGGCGCTGCTCGGCCAGGCGGACGATGGTCCGCCTGAGGCCGTCCAAAGTGTGGCTGTAGGGATCCAGGCGCGAGATCTTGCGGCTCAAGGCCTTTTCGCCGAGCTCTCTCTCGAGCCAGGCGGAGAAGTCGTTGACTCCCAGGGGCGGCCGGAGCCGCGCCTCGAAGATGTGGAGGTAGAGGCTCGATGGGCTCGCCTTGCCCAAGCCCTCGGCGAATTCGGCTAGGTCCCAGGCCATATAAGGCGTGGGCAGCGAGAATCGTATGGAGCGCAGGAAGGGGAATTCCTGACCGGCCGGGACCGTCCTCCCCGGGCCGCGGCTCTTCAAGTGCTTTTCCAAGACCTTGAGAAGGGACTCTCGGAGCTCCTTGAGTTCGGCGTAAGAGACGGTGTCTATGGCGGCCAGGCTCTCCGCGAGCTCGGGATCCTGCAGGCCTTGCTTGGCCCAGACCGCGAAATCGCTCGGAGGCTCAGGGACCAGGTGCTGGTGCTGCCGGAGGAAATTGTGGGTATGGGTGTAGATGAAGGATTCGGGAAGAGTCCGCACGCCCTTGATGAGCTCGTCGAGGCTCGCCGCCTTATGCTGGGTGATGGCGGTGAGGGTGAGCCTGGCGTGGAACTGGAACGGTGTTTTCGCCCGCGGTAGAGTCATGGAATGTCTCCAGCACGGCGTGAAGAAGAAGCTCCACGTAGCGCCTGTCTCTGAGAACGAACTCCGCTGATGTTATTTTAGCACGTCCCAGGCGCACCGTTAAGGCTTTTTTCCCGAGGGCCGCGAAGCCCTCCTCGTCCGTGTCGTCGTCGCCTATGAACATCAAGTTCCACGAGCCGGGAAGCCGGCTTTTGATGAGCTCAAGGGCCAGGCCCTTGTTCCAGGCCGCGCGTGGCTTGGCTTCCCAGACTTTCTTGCCTGGGGCCAAGCGCAGCTCCCGGCGCATGGGGACGAGAAGCCGCCGCAGGGCGGCCTCCAAGGCCCCGTGGAGGTTCGCGGGCATGGCGCGGTAGTGGACCGCGAGGCCCAGGCCTTTGTTTTCAAGCCAGGCGCCTGGGAAGCGCTCCAAAAGGGGCCTCAGATCCGCCGCGGCCCGCGAGAGGGCTCGCTTAAATCGCGCGGCGCGGGGATGGACCCAAGGCTTGCCCGGGCCCATGATCTCGAGCCCGTGGTTGCCGGCGTAGAAAGCTCTCTTGAGTCCCACCTTCGACTTGAGATCGGGCAAGGTCCTGCCGCTCAGGACCGCGATCTTGATCCACCGGCGCCGGGAAAGCTCGACGAGCAGGCTCTTGGTCGAGTCTTGGAGGCTGGCCCTCTCGGGCCTGGGCGCCAGGGCCGCCAAAGTGCCGTCGAAGTCCAGGCCCAGGAGGAGAGGGCGGCCTTTGAAGCGGGGATCTCGCAGTCGCTCTCGCAGCCGTTTCCAGCCTGGCACCGCGGAGCCTACTTCCTTATTCCGCGGCGCCTGGCTTCGGCCGCCTTGTGGCGGGATTTCTCGTCGGGGCCTTCCAGGATCAGACCGGGCACCGACGCCGGCTTGCCGTTTTTGTCCACGGCCACCATGGTCACCAGGCACGAGTTGGTGTGGCGGCGGGTGCCTTGGGTGAGGTTTTCCGCGTAAACCTCGACCCCGATTTCCATGGAGGAGCGGCCCGCGTAGTTGATCTGCGCCTCCACGATGACGAGGTCTCCCACATGGATGGGGACGAGGAATTCCACGCGGTCCATGGCCACGGTGACGCAGGGTTGGGAGGCGTGCCGCATGGCGCAGACCGCCGCGGCCTTGTCCACCATCTGAAGGATGATTCCGCCGAAGACCGTGCCGTGGATGTTCGCGTCCGGCGGGTACATGAGGTCGGAGAGCTGCGTCAGGGAGGCGCGCACGGGCTTGGGTTTCATCTCTTCCATGTTACCGGTAATACCGGGGCCGCCGGTCCTTGAACAGGTCGTTGGCCGGATGGACCTTCTTGTCCTTGGCCGTCCAAGGATCTATTTCGAGGACGAAGGCTTTTTCCTCCTCCGGTCCCAGGCGGCGCAGGACGTCCCCGTTCGGGGCCGTCACCTGCGACTGCCCGATGAAGCGCAGGCCCCGCTCCGTTCCCACGCGCGTGGCCAGAGCCGTGAAAACCCTGTTCTCGAGGCTTCGGATCTTCAGGGCTTCCGGCCCCCAGGGGAGGACCAGGTTGGCGCAATGCGCCACGATTTGGGCGCCCTTCAGGGCCAAGGTCCGGCAGCTCTCCGGGAAGAACCAATCAAAGCAAATCATGACTCCCACGGGCACCCCCTTGACGGGGCTCACCCAAAAGCCGGTGTCTCCGGGGGAAAAGAATTTTTTCTCGTTTCCGAAAAGATGGGTTTTGCGATAGACCTTCGCGCGGGGTCCCTCGACCAGCACCGCGGAGTTGTAGAGGCGCGCGCCTGCTTTCTCTGCCATGCCCGCGATCACCGCGCAGTTTCTGGAGGCGGTCCAGGCCTTGAGGAGCCAAACCAGGGCCCCCGACTCGGCGCTCTCGGCGCAGCGGGCGGCTTCCTTCTTCGTCTTGAAATTGTAGCCCGAGTGGAACAGCTCCGGCAGAACCCAGAGATCGGCCTCGAGCCGGCCCATCAGGGCCAGGCAGGAGGCGACGTTTTCCTTGGGCTTGAGGAGCTTGGGGTTGTTCTGGACGACGCCGATGCGAAACATGAGGCATGATACAAAAAAGCCCGCCCTGCCTGGGAGCTGGGTTTGATAGAATAGGGCCCGAAGACCATGACTCGTAAGCCCGGCCAGATCCAGGCGCAGATAGACGGGGTGGAGCGAATCTTGGGCCTGGAGCCCCGGGCCCGGATCCTCGATTTGGCCTGCGGCAGCGGCCGCAGGACGCTAGAGCTGGCTCGGCGCGGGTACCGGGTGCTGGGGCTAGATCTCTTCGAGGACCCTCCGACCGAGGCCCGCCGCCTGGCCCGGGAGGAGCGGCTCAACGCCCACTTCATCCACGGCGACGCCCGCCAGATCTCCTACCGGGAGGAATTCGACGCAGTGGTCGTGTTCCAGCCGTCTTTCGGCCGCTTGGCGGGCGAACGCGAGGCCGAGGCGACCTTGCGCGCGGCGCGAAGAGGCCTCAAGCCCGAGGGCAGACTCCTGATGGATCTCATCAACAAAGAGTGGCTGATGCGCCATTTCGATTCCCATCGGGATTTTTTTGACTTCGAGACCGGCCGATTGAACGGTTCCCAGCGCGTCTATTGCTTGACCGAAGCCAAGCGGCTCCTGGAGGAGTCGGGGCTTGCCTATCTGAAGTCCTGGGGAGGATTCGGGGGCGAGGCTTATTCCATGGACAGCCCCAGGCTTATCGTCTTGGCCGGGAAGACCCATGAAAAGAGGCGAGCCAGGCGGGCCGAGGGTCCGCCCACGGCTATCCGGATCAAGGGTCGTCGTAAAGGGCGGCCGTGATGGGCAGAGGCGTCCTGTCCCGGGAATGCCTCTTGTCGGCGGCCATTGCCTCTGGCCTGGCCGTCCAGGCATTCATCGAGCGGCTGCCTCGCTCACTCGATTTCATCCTGCCCCGCGGGCCGGGCTTCCGGCTCTTTGAGAGTGCCGTCGAGCTTTTCCAGGCTCCGGCCGCGCGGAGGGTTTCCCAATGGGGAGCGATTCTCCTTATCGCGGCCGCGGTTTTTGCGGCCCTGGCGCGATGGTTCGCAAAGCCGCGAACCTTGATTTTCGCCGCGGCCTTGGCGGTCTTTGATTTTTTCATCGTTCGTTTGGGCCTGGACGTGATCCAGAACGTCTGGTTCATGCCCGAAAGCCTGAGCCTCCTCGAGCCCCTTGCCGTCTTCGTCCTATATTTCCTGGTTGTCTTTCTTTCCTTGGGCGCGCTGTCGGGCGGCGGCCAGGCCTGGGTCTGGAGCGCAGCCTTGGTCGGGTTCGCGCTGGCCCTGTTTTCCGCGGGGCGTCTGCGCTACGATCTGGGACGGCGCAATTTGGCCGAAGCCGCCGGGATTTTCCCAGAGGCCGAGGAGCGGACCGTTCTGGTCCTGGGAGAGAACGGCGGGGTTCCAGAGTATTGGACCCGCTCCGGGGCCCTCTCGAGCCTTGGGACCTTGCGGGGGGTGGAGGCTTATTGCGCTGGGCGCTCCACCGGCTACACTAGGATGGCCCTGCGGTTCCTTTATGATGCCTACGCTCGCCGACTGGACGCCGAGGGCCTGCGCCGGGCGCTTTGGGAGGGGCATCTTCGCGGAGATCCCGTGGCCCGGGTCCTCCTTCTAGGCTCCCTGCAGGCCGCTCCAGCTGGCTCCCGCGCCGCGCGGATGCTGGGAAACCTGGCGGACGAGGAGCGTTTTCACTTCGGTCCCGCGGCCTGCGCGGAGCTCGCCAAGGCCTACTGGCGCCAAGGGGACTTCGAGCGGGCGTCGCGCTGGGAGAAGAAAGCCGGCTCTGGCATTCCCGCCGGCCTTTTCTCCCTGCTCCGGGGCCAGGATAAATTCCGGCCCGGGGCTATCTTGGGCCGCGTGCGATGGAAGGGGCCCGTGCGCGCAGCGCTTTTCGCCCGGAGGTACTTTTCCGCGCGCCGGTCCTACTCCTTGGCGCCCGAGGACCTCGTGGACTCCGTGGACGTGGATTCCCAAGGGAAATTCGAGTTCAAGGGCCTGCCTCCCGGCGACTATTACCTGGCCTTGAGCCTTTCCGCCAAGGATTCCCGGGGCTTGCGCCTGCGCGGGCACAAGGGGGATGTCCGCGTCACGCGGGACCGGCCCAACGTCGATCTTCCGGCCCTCGAGCTCTACAAGCCTTAACGCACTTCCTCGAACACGACGGGAAGGCCGGATTTCGGCAGGACCCGCCATTCCACCGAGAGATCAGCCCCGCCGGGGACCTTGCTCAGCTGGCGGAATTGACGGTACTGGATCACGACGGCCTCGGCGGCTCGCTCGACTCCCGCTATTTCAACGCGGGACCGGGGATCTTGGCCGACCAGAACGGCCAAAAGGCTCTGGGAATAGTCCACGAAGGGCGGCGTCGCCTTGAGCCGCGCCAGCCTCCAAAACTCCGCCCTTTCTCCTTCCGAGCCCAGGACCTTGCCCAGGGGCGGTCTCAAGGGCTCCGGGGCCGAAGGCTGAGCGGGAGTCAATAGAGACGGGACCTCTCCTTCGATGTAGGCCGGTCGGTGTTGGACCTCCTCTAAGCCCACGGGCAGGGCCTCGACCGTGGCATCCCTGGGAGGGGCGATGGCGCGGATCCCCATCCGTTTTTTCTGGAGCTCCAGGTCCCTCTGCAAATCCTCGTTGGTGTAGGGCCCGGGGGCCGCGGCGGCGGGAGAGGCTTGCGCGGCGCGCGGAGGCTCCTCAATGAGGGCCGAGCCCCTGGCCCGGGCCAAGGGCTCGGCCGCGGGGAGCTGCGCCGGACCGGGACCACGCCATTGATTGTAAAGGAAGCTCGCCGTTATGAGGCCGCTCAGGGCGTAGGCCGGCAAGCGCAGCGAAGGCGGCAAGAGGCGGGAGCCCGGAGCCGGGGGGGCGGGCTCGCTCTTGAGTCGTCTGGCCAGGTGTTCATGGAAACCCGGGGGTAGCGGCTTTTGAGGAAGGCTTTTAAGGGCGCTCGACAGCTCCTTGAAATGGGCGAGCTCGGCGCGGCATTGAGGACACGCGGATAGATGGGCTTCGGCGGCGCGTCGATCTCCTTCCGGGAGCTCGCCATCGTAGTACTGCGAAATCTGCTCTTTGAGATGTTCCATTAAAGTGGAGCTTGGGCACGCAGACTTTCCTTCAAGGCCAGGCGCGCCCGCCATAGCCTGGATTTCACGGTCCCCTCCGGGATCTCCAGCGCCCGGGCGATGTCTTGGTAGGACTGCCCCTGGATCTCGCGCAGGACCAAAATGGCCCGGCTTTCCTCATCGAGCTCCATGAGGGCCTTCTGGACCAGGCTTTCCCTTTCCCCGGCCTCGAGAGCCGCGTCCGGGGCAGGCTCTGGCGACTTCAACGCCAGGCCGTTTTCCCGGTCCTCTTGCGTGAATAGGCTAATCGGCAGCATTTTCCAGAACCCGCGCCTCTTCTCCGAGCGCACTCGGTTTTTCCAGGCGTTGACCGTGATCCGATAGGCCCAGGTCGAGGCGGCGCATTCTCCCCTGAAAGTTCCCAGCCCTTTCAATGCCCGCAGCAGGGCGTCTTGGGCCAGGTCCTCGGCGTCGGAGGGGTTCCCGGTCAGGCGCAGGGCAAGGTTATAAACCAGGCCCGAGTGCCGCTCCAAGAATTCCCGCTCCGACACGCTATTCGACACCGGGGCGGCTCAAAAGTTCCGGCTCATGTCTATGGAGAAGCGGTAGCGCACGTCGTTTTTGAGCATGCGCTCGTAGGCCTGGTTGACCTCCTTCAGAGAGATCACCTCGACGTCGGCCAGGACTCCGTGCTCGGCGCAAAAATCCAGCATCTCCTGGGTTTCCGCGAGTCCCCCGATGACCGAGCCGGAGACGTTTTTCCTGCCTCCGATGAGGGAGAAAGCCGGGACGGCCAGGGGGTTGGGGGGTGCTCCCACCATCACCAAAGTGCCCGCCGTCTTGAGAAAACCCAGGGCCGCCGCCACGTCATGGTCGGCCGAGATCGTGTCGATGATGAGGTCGAAGCGCCCGGTCAATTGTCCGGCCGCCGCGGCCAGTGCTGTCACGGCGAAATCATGCGCGCCCAAACGCTTGGCGTCGGCCTCCTTGGCCTTGGAGGAGCTCAGCACCGTCACCTCGGCGCCCATGGCCGCGGCGAGCTTGACGCCCACGTGCCCGAGCCCTCCCAACCCCATGATCGCGACCCTTCGGCCCTGCCCGGCGTTCCACCTGCGCAAAGGGGAATACAAAGTGATTCCCGCGCAGAGCAGGGGTGCTACCCGCTCCAAGCCGGACTTGAACGGGATCTTGAAGGCGAAGTCCTGCTTGACCATTATGTGGGAGGAGTAACCGCCGTAAGTGCGGGTGGCGCCGTCCTGCTCCAAGCTGTTGTAGGTGAAGGAGGGGCCCGCCTCGCAGTGCTGTTCGAGGCCCTGCCGGCAATTGCCGCATTTTCGGCAGGAGTCGACCATGCAGCCGACCCCGGCGAGATTCCCGGGCTTGAACTTGGAAACCTTCTTGCCGACTTGGCTGACCTTGCCCAGGATCTCATGCCCGGGAACCAGGGGATAGACCGAGCCTCCCCACTCGTTTTTGGCCTGATGGATGTCGGTGTGGCAGATCCCGCAGTAGAGGATTTCAATGCGCACATCCTCCTCTCCAGGATCGCGGCGCTCGATGGTGTAAGGCTCCAGGCCTGAGGCCGCGCTCAAGGCGGCGTAGGCTTCGGCTTTGCTCATTCCAGTCCCTCCTGCATGTACTCGGCCACGATGCCGATGATTTTCTTGATTGTATCATTGCAGGACTTGAAGGCGATACGGTCGAGGGCGGCGGGACCGTGGCTTCTTAGGACATCCGCGATGAGCGCGTGAACAAACGACTGGGTGGCGGCCTCGACCCCCGCGAAGTTAAGGATGACCTCCTCGTCCCTTTCCAGGGCGGGGGTGATTTCTCGAGTCCGCACGTTCCGGGCGATGTCCTTGTTTTCGGCGAAACTTCCGGCTTTTTCAAAAATAGAGATTTCCTTCATATGAAACGGGGCCTCTTGAGGCGGGCTTTTCTCCTGTCTCGGACGGCCTCGGTATAGGTCTGGCGGATCGCGTCGAGCAGAAGCGAAAACTCCTTGGTTTGGTGGAGGGTGATGTCTATGCCGACGATCGTGCCCCGCCAGAACGGGAAACCGCCGCTTTTGGAATGCCGATCCTCGAATGGATCGGCGTTGAGATGCATTCTTTTCAGGGAAGATTTCTTGAGCAGTTTATAGAAGCCGTTGCCGCTATAGATGACGAAAAAATCGCGGTTGACGCTGGCGATTGACTTGATGAAAAACAAGCCGGCTCCGGCGTTTTGCTCGGTGCCGCCTTCCCTCCGGGTGGTTCCGGTGATTCCGGGCATGAGGCCGAGTTGTATGGCCTGCAGATCATTTTGAACGGAATACGACTGGCTTATGGTGGCCTTCATTCCGAGGCCAGTGTCCGCGATTCCTATGCGGATGGCGTTGCTCTTCTTGTAATACTGCGCGCAGAGGATGGCCCCGCTTTCGGCCGCCGCGTGCTCGAGGACGTTGCGCGCCAGCTCGCTCACAATATACCCGAGCGTCTTGGCCTGTTCCGGCTCCGCTTCCAGATGCAGCATGGGAGTCATTTCGGCGATGAACCTGGAGAGCTCGGCGGATGTCCGTATTTGGGCGAGGGGTATGAACCTGCCGGCGGGTTCGTGCTCGGTGATGCTCATGTCGGAAGGCAGATTCAGCAGCTTGAAAAGGCCCATCCGCAGCAAATAATGCCTTGACCTTGCCTCGAGTTTCTCGCAGCGGATATTTTCAGGCTTGACCGTCATTCCCAGCGCCGCGATCATGCAGAGAACGGCTGGATGCACTGAAATCCATTTATTGTTCGCCGTTATCTCTAAAAAGTTGGGCTCGGAGGGAGCGAAGCCGCGCAGAAAAGGGTCAATATTGCCTAAAAAGGCGCTATTGGGTAAGTGGAGATGCACGTCATATTTTACCGGGAATCCCGGTAATTGTCAATATGCCGGGAATCCCGGTAATTTACCTTTTTGCCAGAGTTCGCCTCTCCTTAAGTAATGCGTTATTGAGATTCTCCAGGGCGGTGCTCAAGGCCTCGTTAAAAATACGGCCGTAGGCTTTGTTGAGCCAAGAATTGTTGAAGCCGGGCAGGTAGGCGGCCTTTCCCGCGGTTTTCTCCACTTGGCCGACGGCCGAGCCGCTCCATAATGTTTTGCCTTTCCCATCCCGCACCTCGCACAGAAGCTCCACCGTGGCGCGGTTGGCGGCCATGACCACGGGCCCGAAATCCCAGTTGGTGGCGGGCCCGAATCTGATGGCGACTATTCGCTCGGAGCCGGCGGCCCCATCGGGGCTGGCCAGCACTTCCACCTGCTTGAACGATTTCGCCAGGGCCTGCGGAGCGCTGGCCTCCAGGGCCTGTCCCAAGGCGAAATTGTAGGTGACGCCCATCTTCTTGTAGGTATGGACCCAGTTCCGCGTCTCTTCGTCCAGGTACAAGCCCACCCCGAGCGCGAGCCGGTCGGAATGCTCCGCGAATTGTGCGTCGTCCTGGCGCACCGCGATCTTGTTGTTGAGGCATCCTGCGCTCAGCGCCGCCATCGCGAGCATGGCGGCCGGTGCGGCGAAGCGCCTGAGCTTTTTAAAAATACTTTCCATTGCACCCTCCTTTCCTGGTGGAAACTGAACAGCCGGCGTAGTATAACAGCCAGCGGGGAAAATGCAAGGCGTTATTGAGGGAATGTTTTTAAAGAGCCGGCGACCTTGAAGGAAGGCTCGGTGAGCTTGCGGAGCTCGTCCACGGAGACTGCGGAGGCTATTTCGCGCAGGGCTAGGCCCTCTGGCGTGACGTCGAAGATGGCGAGCTCCGTGATGATGACGTGGACCGCGCCCTTTCCGGTGAGGGGCAAGGTGCAGCGCTTCAGGATCTTGGGCTTGTTGTCCTTGGTGGCGTGCTCCATGGCGACCACTACCTTTTTGGCGCCCGCCACCATGTCCATGGCCCCGCCCATGCCCTTGACCTTCTTGCCGGGGATCATCCAGTTGGCGAGGTCCCCGTTCTCGGCCACTTCCATGGCCCCGAGGATGGTGGCGTCGAGGTGCCCGCCGCGCACCATTGCGAAGGAATCGTGCGAGCCGAAGTAGGAGCAGCCTGGCAGTTCGGTGATGGTCTCCTTGCCCGCGTTGATGAGGTCCGGGTCTTCCTGCCCCGCGGGCGGGTAGGGCCCGTAACCCAGCATGCCGTTCTCGGTGTGCAAGGTGACGCGGACTCCGGCGGGCAGGTAGTTGGGCACTAGAGTGGGAATGCCGATGCCGAGGTTGACGTAGTCCCCGTCCTTGAGCTCCCGGGCCGCCTGCTTGGCTATTGCGACCCGCTTATCCATGGACAGTCCTCTTCTCGATGGGCTTGACGTAGCCCGAGCCCTGGAAGATCATGTCCACGTAGATGCCCGGGGTGTGGACCGAGTCTGGGTCGAGGGCGCCCGGCTCCACCAGCTCCTCGACCTCGGCGACCACGACCTTGCCGGCCGTGGCCATGGCCTGGTTGAAATTTCGGGCCGTTTTCCTATAGACGAGGTTGCCCATGGCGTCGCCCTTCCAAGCCTTCACGAAGGCGAAGTCCGCCGACAGGGGCGCCTCGAAAACGTAATTCCTGCCGTTGATGACGCGGGTTTCCTTGCCCTCGGCGACGGAAGTCCCGTAGGAGGTGGGCGTGTAGAAGCCGCCGATTCCAGCGCCCGCGGCCCGGATGCGCTCTGCCAGGGTGCCCTGGGGAGCCCACTCGACCTCGATGGCGCCGGAGAGTGCCGCCTCCTCGAAGGCCTTGCATTCCCCGCCGTAGGACATGATCATCCTGCGGACCTGGCCGTTCCTGATGAGGGGGCCTATCCCGTGCTCGTCGGTGCCCGCGTTGTTGGAAATCAAGGTGAGGTTCTTGGTTCCCTTCCCGCGCAGGGCCGCTAGCAGGTTCTCGGGCAAGCCGCAAAGCCCGAAGCCCCCGGTCATGATCCGCGCCCCGTCAAACACACGGGCTACGGCCTCGCGGGTGCCGGCGATGGTCTTGCCCATGGCCGAGGGCGTTTTAAGCCAAGGCCAGGGTTTTCTTGGCGGGCTTGCCGCCCAGGAGCTCCTCGCGCAGCAGGTCGGCCTTGTCGGTCTTCTCCCACTCGAATTGCTCGGGGCCGAAGTGCCCGTAGGCCGCGGTGGCGCGGTAGACCGGGCGGCGCAGCTTGAGGGTCGCGATGATGCCCTTGGGGGTCATCGGGAAATGGCGGCGCACCGCGGCCTCGATCTTGGACTCGTCCGCGTTGCCCGTGCCGTGGGTGTCGAAGTATACTCCCACGGGCTCGGCCACGCCGATGGCATAGGCCAGCTGCACCGTGCATTTCTCGGCCAAGCCCGCGGCCACTACGTTCTTCGCGATATAGCGGGCCATGTAGCAGGCGGAGCGATCCACCTTGGTCGGGTCCTTGCCGGAGAAGGCGCCTCCGCCGTGCGGCGCGTAGCCGCCGTAAGTGTCCACTATGATCTTCCGGCCGGTGACGCCCGTGTCCGAGGCGGGCCCGCCGATGACGAATTTGCCGGTGGGGTTGATGAAAAAACGGGTCTTGGCGTCTATGAGCCTTTTGCCCAAAACCGGGCGGATGACGGTCTCGACGAGCTCGGCGCGCGCTTTTTCAGTTATTTGGTTGCCCGAGCGGTCGAGTATCTCCGCCCCGTGCTGGGTGGAGAGAACCACGGTGTCGACCCGCAAAGGGCGGCCGTCCAGGTACTCCACGGTCACTTGGGACTTGCCGTCCGGGCCCAGATAGGCAAGGGCCTTGCTCTTGCGCAGTTCCGCCAGGCGCCGGGTGAGCTTGTGAGCGAGCATGATGGGCAGGGGCATGAGCTCCGGGGTCTCCCGGCAGGCGTAACCGAACATGAGGCCCTGGTCCCCGGCCCCTCCCGTGTCCACGCCTTGCGCGATGTCCGGGGACTGGCGGCCGATGGCGTTCAAGACCGCGCAGGAGGACGAGTCGAAGCCGTAGCGGGGATGGTCGTAGCCGATGTCCTTGATGACTTGGCGCACGAGCTGGTCTATGTCCACGAAAGTCGTGGTCGTGATCTCCCCGCCCACGATCACCATGCCGCGGGTGACGAAGGTTTCGCAGGCCACGCGCCCGGTGGGGTCGTTGCTGAGCACCTCGTCGAGAACGCTGTCCGAAATCTGGTCGCAGACCTTGTCTGGATGCCCCTCGGTGACCGACTCCGAGGTGAAGAAGAAACGGCCCTTTCTTTCCATGATAAGCGCCTCCTGTTGAGCCGACTCGGTTCTACTGCCGGATGTTGATGACCGCGGCCTCGTAAACCGTGATGTCGCTTTTCACGTTCCCGTGGGCCCCCAGAATGCAATTGGAGAGATGGACGTTCTTGCCAACGGTGACGTTATCGAACAGTATACAATTTTTGAGAATGGCCTGAGAAGAAATGCAGGCCCGGTCCCCGACCACGGTGTGCGGCCCGATCTGGGCGCCGCTCTCGATGCGGCAGCCCTTGCCGATAAGGCAGGGTCCCTTGAGCACGGCCTGGGGGGAAATGTCGCAGCCGGCCTCGACGCGCACGCCCTTTCGGATCTCGGTTCCAGGGATGTTGAGGCGGTTTTTGCCCTCGAGGCTGTCCGCCTGGCAGCGGCGGTACTCGGCGAGGTTGCCGACGTCGCACCAGTAGCCCGACATCTCGTAGGCGTAAATCGGCTTCTTGAGCTTGAGGAGTTTGGGCCACAGCTCGTGTCCGAAGTCATAGGGCCGGTTTTTTGGGATGTGGCGGAAAATCTCCGGCTCGAAGAGATATATGCCGGTGTTGACCTTGTTGGAGAAGACGTCGCTCCAGCGCGGCTTTTCCAGGAAGCCCTTGATGCGTCCGGAGGACTCGGCCAAGGTCACGCCGTACTCGAAGCGCGACTCGACGGGCTTCAAGGCCATGGTGGCCAGGGCCTTGCGCTTCTTGTGGAAGCGCAACATGTCGTTGAGATCAATGTCCGAGATGCCGTCCCCGGAGAGCACGAAGAAGGGCCCGTCCGAGAAGAAGCCCTCGACCTTCTTGATCGCCCCGGCCGTCCCCATGAGCTTGGGCTCCATGGAGTAATGGACTTGCAGGCTCCAGCGCGAGCCGTCCCCGCAGTAGCCGCGGATCTGGTCGGCGTGGGCGTAGAGGTTGACCATGACCTCCTTGACCCCGTGGCGCAGGAGATTGTCGAAGACATGGTGGATGACAGGCCGAT
Organism: Elusimicrobiota bacterium; assembly: GCA_016218575.1. Lineage (NCBI taxonomy): Bacteria > Pseudomonadati > Elusimicrobiota > Elusimicrobiota bacterium. Next base: position 92,964 of record JACRDN010000011.1, on the reverse strand, counting down.
TGACCACCGGGACCATGGGCTTGGGGGTCTCGTAGGTAAGCGGCCGCAGGCGCGTGCCCGCCCCGGCCGCCAGGACCATCGCTTTGATCATTGCACGGGGCCGGCCCACTTCTTGGCGAGTTCCAAGAGCCCGGCCGTGCGCTCCACGGAATCCGACTCCGCGTATACGCGCATGAGGGGCTCGGTTCCCGAGGGGCGCATCAGGATCCAATGGTCGTCGGAGAGGATGATCTTGATCCCGTCGATCTGGATAAGCTCCTTGATCTCGGTCCCCAGGATCTTCTTGGGGAGCTTCTTGGCGATCTTGGCCGCGAAGACCGCCTTGTCGGGCACGGCGCGGTGGAGCCTGAAATCCATGCGCTTGAAATGGGACTTGCCGTACTTGGCCTCGATGGCCTTCCAGAGCTGGGAAGGAGTCTTGCCTTGGGAGACGCACATCTCGATGACAGTGAGTGCTGTCACCAGGCCGTCCCGCTCCGGGAGACCCCCTTTCCAGGCGTAGCCCCCGGACTCCTCCCCGGCGATGACTGCGGCTCCGGTCGCCAATTGCTCGGCCACGTGCTTGAATCCGACTGGTAGCTCCTCGAAGGGCAGGTTGTAGGCCTTGGCGATGCGGCGGGAGAGATACCCCAGGGAGACCGACTGCACGATCTTTCCCTTGATCTTCTTTTTCTCGATGAGGTAGTCAATGAGAATCGGGAAGACCTGGCAGGGAGTGTAGTAATGCCCCAAGTCGTCCACGATGCCCACGCGGTCCGCGTCGCCGTCCAGGGCGATTCCAAGGAGCGCATTTTCCCGGCGCACCCTGTCCATGAGGGCCTTGAGGTTGGCCTCTATCGGCTCGGGGTGGAGGCCGCCGAAGAGCGGGTCGTGGGCGGAATGGATGGGGATCAGGTGTTTGGAGGGGATGATTTCCTCCATGAGGCCCGCCGCCGCGCCGTAGAGATAGTCCACGACCACCGGCCTCTTGAGCTTTGAGGAGATCGCGGAGACGTTCGCCCGGGATTTTAGGTACTGGAGGTAGAGGCCGCGGCAGGATTTCTCCTTGTAATCCGTGGCGCGGGAGGGTTGGCTCTTGTCGAGCCACCCCTCCACCGCCGATGTGACGTTCTCCAAGACCGCGCGCCCGTCGTATTTGATCTTGATGCCGTTGTAGGCCGGGGGATTGTGGCTGGCCGTCACCATGACCCCGAAGCCCTTGGTGCGCTTGGTGAGCAAGCTCAGCGCCGGGGTGGGGAGGCTTTCGGCCAGGAGGAGGGTGTTGAGCCTGTTGCCCTGGAAGATCTTCGCGATCTCCCGGGCGAATGAATCGGACTGGAAGCGCCGGTCGTAGCCGACCAGGATGGGGTTGGTCAACAGCTTCTTGCGGGAGGGCGCCTTCTCGGACTCGTCGCGGACGTAGTCGGCGATGGCCTGGGCCACGCGGCGCACGTTCTCGAAGGTGAAATCCCGGGCCATGACGCCCCGCCAGCCGTCGGTGCCGAACTTGATGTCTGCGGTTTTTTCCATTTCTATCTCCGTTCCTTGGAGGGATTTTTGCCGGCCCGGCCGTAGTCGTCCGAAAGGCGGACCACGTCCCAGACCTCCGGGGTGGAAACCTCCACCAAGGTCACCCGGCCCGAGGGGGCGGCGAATCGGTGCACTGTCTTGGGAGGCACGTCGAAAGCGGATCCCGCCTCGAGCGTTTTCTTGCGCCCGCCCAGTTCGAGCTGGAGGCGCCCTTTGAGGACGTACAATGTCTCGCGCTTGAGCTTGTGGTACTGGAGGCTGAGCCTTCGGCCCTTCTCGACGACCAAAATCTTTCCCGCGTATTTCTTGTTTTGGGCGAACCAAAGCTCTCGGCCCCAAGGCTTCTCAACGACCTTAATCATCCGCGGCTTCCCATGACAGTGTAGGGCTTTAGCTCCGAGCCTCCGGCCAAGGCCGTGCCCTGGCCCAGGACGGCCTGGGTGCCGATCCGGCAGCGGGCGCCGACCACGCAGCGCTCCAGGCGCGCCCCGTCACCGATCACCGTGCCCTCTAGGACCACGCAGTCCTGCAGCCAAGCGCCCTTGCCGACGCGGCAGCCGTTGCCGACGCAGACGTGGCCCTCGAAGCGGACGAAATCTCCCACGGAGGTTCCACGGCCCAGCAGGACCTGGCCCTTGGCCCCCCGAGCCCTGAAGGGGGTCGCGCCCCCTAGGATGTCCAGGTGGGCTTGGAGGTATTTGTCGATGGTGCCGATGTCGATCCAATAGCCGTTGGTCACGAAGCCGTACAAGGGAGAGCCGTTCTGCAGGAGCATGGGAAACAGGGAGCGTTCCAGGGAGTAATGCGTGTTGGGCGGGACAGCGTCCAAAATCGCGGGATCGAAGAGGTAGGCTCCCGCGTTGACCGTGTTCGACTCGATCTCGTCCCAGGAAGGCTTCTCCAAAAACTTGCGGATGCGCCCGGCCTGATCCATGATCACTAGGCCGTAGGCGGTCGGGTCCTTGACCCGGGTGAGAGCGATGGTGAGCTTGGCCCGGGTTTTTCGGTGCTGCTTGAGGAGTTTGGTGATGTCGAGGGTGTTCAAGACGTCGCCGTTCAAGGCCAGGACGGTCGAGTCCTTGCGCAGGAGAGGCACGGCGTTTCTAAGCGCGCCTCCCGTGCCCAGGGGGTGCTTCTCCTCGAGGTAGCGCAGGCGCACGCCGAGGGAGCGCCCGTTGCCCAGGATCTTCTCGAAGGCCTTGGCCTGGTAGGAGGTGCAGAGGAGGATGTCTTTGATCCCGTGGGCCTTAAGTATCTCGAATTGGTAATGGAGGAAAGGCCTGTTGAGCACCGGCAATAGGGGTTTCGGGGTGTCGCAGGTCAGAGGGCGAAGCCTCGTGCCCATCCCGCCTATCAATATCACCGCTTGCATGATTCAAGAATTCTAACAAAAAAAGCGCGAATTACTTAACGGTGTACAAAGTGTATCCGTCCGGGTCCGAGGCTTTGGGGAGCAGGTCGTAGGATTTGAAGAACTCCGCCCAGGTCTCGGACCTTAATACGGTCGACGTCACGAATACCTCCTGTCCCGAGGCTTTGAGGGAATCGATCCTTTTGCGCAGCTGGTCCCTTCTTCCGCTATAGAAGCCGATCGCCAGCGGCCTGCGCTGGGCGAAGTAGGGGATGTAGAGCTCGTCGGCGCCGCCTTCTCCCGCGACCCAATCCCCCGGCGCGGTGTTGTCCTTGACGAGCCCCATGTGCCGCAAATGCCTGTTGTTGGAGGCCAGCGCGCGCGGTCGGATTTCCATCCTGAAGTTGACCGTTCCCAGGAGAATGGCGAAGGCGGTCCCGAGGGCCGCGCCCAAGCCCCGCTTCGGCAAGGTCCGGCTTGCCAGGAAGAGAAGTGCTGTCAATGGGACGAGGTCGGAGACTCGGTAGACCATGGTGTTGGGCTCCCAGGAGGTGAACACCAGGGCGTAGGCCGCCAGCCACAGGAGGCAGGCCACCGCGGTGGTCTTTTGAAAGCCGCGGATATTCTTGAAGCGGAAAGCCGCCAGGGCGAAGCAGGCGACGCAGGCCAGGCGCGCGGCCAGCGCGGCCGGCGCGAGGGAAGCGAAGATGTTAACGGTCATTCCGGCCCAGAGTCGGAGGCTTTCCAGGGACGGTCTTCCATGCCAGCCGAGCTTGCCGCCTCCCGCGGCGGCGCTGCCCCAGAGCCAATCCAAGGCGGCGGTCCAGCTGGCGGGCCTTACGATGAGAAGGAGGACGGAGCCGTAAGCCAGGAGGAGGAGGCCGGCCAGGCCGGCCGCGTAGCGCGCGGCGGCCGGCCGCCAACGAGGGCCATGGACGCGGTACAAAAACCAAAGCGGCGCCGAGACGAATACCGCGTTGACGACATGGCCCAGCACGGCTAGGGCGTGAAAGGCCGCCGCCGCCCACGGCGAGAGCCGGCCCGAGGCGGCTCCGGAGGACAGAAAGGCGAAATTGAGGCAAAGAAGGAAGGTTGAGAAGATGTAGTCCTGGGCGTCCACGCTCCAGCTCCAATAGCCGAGACTTAGGCCCAGGACGCAGGCCCAGGCCGCGGCCTCCGCCCGTCCTCCGCCCAGCCGCCTCAAGGCCAGAAAGAAAACCGCCGCGCCCGCGGCTCCAAGGAGCGAGTCCATGATTTGGAGGGAGACGACCGCCAGCCCCGTCCAGCCGAAAAAACCCAGCAGGCCGTGGAAGCACGAGCCGGCGAAGCCGTAGATCAGGTGGTTGCCGTTGAAAAGCCCGCGGAACATTCCGAGCTCGATGGGCATGGCCCGGGCCAGCCCTTCGAAGACGTAGCCTTTCGAGAGATGGCTGATGTAAAGAATGAAAAAAACGGCCCCGATGAGAGCGGCGCCGCCGTAGTCCTTCTTGCCCATCGCGATACGAAGTACACTAGCAAAAAATATATATGCTGGCTCCCGTTAATTTCCTTTAATTCTCATGGATGGAGCAGACAACCTCCGAGCGCAAAGCCTTGGCTCTGGGGTTGATCGGGCTTTGCGTTTTTCTCGCCCTGCAGGCTTTGGAGCTCAAGCACTACATCCGCGCCGAGACCCGGCCGCCTTCCTGGGACCAGGCCATACACCTGGAGATTGCCCTGGATTACCGGGACGCCTTGAAAACGGGCCGCTGGGCCGGGGCGTTCCTCCTGCCGCCCAAGCCCGGGATGCCCCCCTTTCCTCCCCTGTACCACCTGGCGCTGACGGCCGCTTCTGGGGGAGAAAATCCCGCGGGCGCGGCCCTGTGGGTCAATTGGTTCTATTTGGCCCTTCTCTGCCTGTCGCTTTTTGCCGTCGCCTATGAATTCCGGCCCGATTTGACCGCCCTGGCCGCGGCTCTGATCTTCGCCTGCTCTCCCGCCGTTCAGGAATTGCTGCTCACCCAGCTTGCCGACTTGGCCGTGGCCGCTTGCGCCGCCGCCGCCTATTGGGCGCTGGTGCGCTGCGATGACTTCAAGAACTGGGGAGCCTCCTTGGCCTTCGGGCTTCTCTGCGCGGCCGGGATGCTTCACAAATGGAGCTTTTTCAGCTATCTCATTCCCGCCCTCTATCCCTTGGCCAAGGGCTTGGGCGAGCGCCAGAGCCGCCCCAAGGCCGCGGCCGCGGCGGCGCTTGCGGTCTCCATCCCCTTCCCCTGGTATTGGGCGCACGCCCCGGTGCTTCTGCCGCGTCTGGTGGGCGCTTCCCGGGATTTCGGAGTGCCCTTCTGGCAGTCCTGGGCTTTCCTGAGGTATTTCAGGCTCATGGCCGATGGGCTCGGTCCCTTCTTTTGGGTCTTGGGCCTATCCGGGATTTTCACGGCCCAGTATCCGCGGCAATGGCGCAAGGCCTGGCTCTTCCCGGCTTGGGCCGGCTGTTCCTATGTTTTCTGGAGCCTCGTGCCCAACCGGCAAATGCGCTTTCTCGTGCCCGGGCTTCCGGCCTTGAGCGTGGCCCTCGTGTCGGCCTGGCCCAAGCCAGTGGTTTGGTCCCTGGCGGCCTTCCAGTTTTTCTCGGCCGCCAATTTCGGCGCGGGGTGGATCTCGAGGATCGTCATTCCCATGCCGTTGGCGTCCCTGGTCGTCCTTCCCAGCCAGCCTCCCCGCGGGGAGGATTGGCGAATCGCCGACGTCCTAATGGAAGCGTCTCGCCTCAGAGAGTCGGGTTCGCCCATATCCAACCTGACCGTGGTCGCCAACTCGCCTTACTTCAACGGGCCTAATTTCACTTGGATGGCCAAGAATCTGAAGCTGTCCCGGGTCAATATCCGCGGGGTCAACAAGCGCTTGTGCGAGTTCTCCGAGTTCGTGGTACTCAAGACCGGGGAGCTCGGCCCGTCCGAGGTCATCTCCGGCCTTCCCGAGGCCTCGCAGACCATTTTAAGGAAAGACGGCTGGTTTTCCCGGGCTTACAAGGAGGTCAAGAGCTGGCCTTTGCCGGACGCAAGCTCGGCCGTTCTCTATCAGAGGCGGCGGCCCTCCTTGCCTCCCTTCCGGGAGAAAGGCTTCCGGTTCCAGTATTACGCCTCCAGCGCCCTCGAGGCCGAGGATTTGAGGATCGAGTTCGGGCCTTGGGAACCCGAGGCCGCGGCCTATTCCTGGGTGAGAATTTCAGCGGGGAAGGCTTTCCTGCACGGCTTGGAGCTCGGGCGCCTCTCGGTCGAGCTCCAGGATGTGCTCCTGGTCCCGGCCGGGGAAGGGCCGGGCCTCACTGACGACGTCCGGTTCCTCAAGATGGGGAGGCTCAAGATCGTCTCAGTCGAGGTCCAAGGAGGCGCGCTCAAGGCTTTCCTGGAGCGCCGCATTCAAGGGCTCAAGCTCGAGCGCTTGGACTTGGACCGGACGGTGCGCTTGGCGGGCTTATTCAATCACGTGTCTTTCTCGGCGGAGCTGGCTCTAGCCCTTCCCGGGCAAGTCTTTGTGGCGGAGCTTATTCGGGCTCGGCTTGGAGCGACTCCTATCCCTTTAGCGGCCTTCCCTCTTTTGAGGAGTTTCTCGTTGCCTCTGGAGCCTAGCCCCGAGACTCCCTTCGCGCTAGGAGTCCCGGGACTCACCGCGGCCTCGGGCCGGCTCTCAATCCCGTAGCTTGAAGACCAGCAGACCCTCTCCATCGTGGACGACGGGGAAGCGCGCGTAGAACCAGCGCGCGTAGAACCCGTCCCGGTCCGCGAAAACCCCGTCCTTGGCCGTGGCGAAGAACTTGGCGCCCTTGCGGATCTTGTCCTCGACGCGGCCTATCTCCGACTCGCCGGTTTCGCGCAAGTCCCAGGACCAGCCCCTGCGGTCTAGGTAGTAGAGATAAACCGAGGACGCCCTCTCATTGCAGAGGAATAAGTCTTGGGGGGAGCTTACTTCCCGGGCGGTCTTCCCGGCGTTCAGAAGGAAGGGAGACCCCACGCGGTACCAGTGCTTGATGCGCAGGGCCGAGTGGACCGGGACCGAGAGGGCGAGAAGGCAAAGCCAGGCCCACGCCCGCTTTCGCTTGATCTGCCAGAGACCATGGCCCATCAGCGCGGCGTTGACGAGGGCGAAGGGCAGCGAGGTGTATTCATGGTGGAAGGTGTAGCCGCCTCCGGCGACTATATATAGCGCCAGGCAGGCAAGCCAGACTCCAAAGAAGAGTTTCTTTCTCTTAAAAATCAACTCCTTTCCTCCCAACAACAGGAGGAAGGTCCCGCCGTAGGTCGCGGTGAGCTCGGGGAAGCGCGAGAGGAATTGAAACTGCACGAAGTAGGCGAGCCTCCCGTATTCCAGGATTTGCCAAAATTCTCCGGGATGGGAGGGAACCACGTACACGCCGCGGCTGGCGAAGCGGTACCAAAACGCGGTGGCGCCCAACGCCGCGGCCGGGGCCAGCCACAGGCTCGGCCGCCGGAAGGCCTTGAGCCCTCCTTGAGCCCAAGCCAGGCCCGCCAGCGGCCCCAGGATATAGAGGTAGGGGAGTTTGTGGGAGATGGCGATAAACGCGGAGAACGAGGCGGTTATCCATTGAGAGGCGGCACCTTCCTTCAAATAGCGGCTCCAATGGTAGAGGGCGGCCATGCTCGCCAGGAGGGCCAGGGCCTCTGGCTGTATGGTGCGGCCGAAGTAGACCTCGAGCGGGATGAAGCAGAAAAGGAGGCTCCCGTAGAAAGCGGCCTCCTCTTCCAGCTCTCCTTTCAGGAATTCGTATAAGTAGATCGCGGTCAAGGCGGAAAATAGGACGGACAGTATCCTGCCCCAGACGTCGCCGATCCCGCCCAGGCCCCACAAGAGGCCGGTCAGCCACATGTAGAGGGGGAACTCCGTGGCGGCGCGGCCCCGGTAATCGCCTTCCCAGTCTATTTGCGGATTGAAGAAATCAAGCCCGTTGCGGTGGTAGTTGCGCGCGATGGCGGCGGTGTTGACCTGGCGGTGGTAATGGTAATCCAGGGGCGGAGAAAAGAGCCCGTAGAGATGGGGAAGAACGGAAGCCAGGAGGATGAGGGGCCAGCGCAGGCGTCTCATCGCTTGACCGCGTAGACCTCGATGGTGCCGCCCCGGCGCAGGGCCGCCTCGGCCACGGTCATGAAAAGGCTCAAGGGCAGGAGCAACGGCAATAAGGCCAAGGTCCCCAGGGCCTGGAAGGGGTGCCGGCGGATGCGGATGGTGCGCGCGCTGCGGTTCTTGAGGAGGGCGTAGAGGAAATTGAAGTCGAAGCCCAGCAGGTTGTAGAAGCTCTGGAGCCAGCCGTAGGGGTTCTGCTCGAAGCAGAAATGGTCGAGCTTGACTATTCTTAAGCCGTGGCGGGAAAGCAGGGCCTCCAAGGAGCGGCTTGCGAAATGCGTGTAATGGCGCGGAACGTCCAGGTGAAACCAGTTCTTTCCGAAAAGACGGGCTTGGAGACTTTCCCGGTTGGGGACGGCCACGGCCAAAAGCCCACCGGGCTCGAGAAGCCGGGCGGCCTTGGCCAGCGCCGCGGCGGGCCTCGGGAAATGCTCAAGGGTGTGCCAGAAAACAACGGCCTTGAACCTTCCATCGGGGTGGGCCGAGCCCAGGAAATCGCCAATCTCGACGGCAAGCCCGAGGCGGCGCTTGGCGTGCCAGGCCGCGGTTTCGGAGAGCTCGATGCCGTGCGGCTCGTAGCCGAGGCCCCGCAGGTAGCCCAGTAGGAACCCCCGGCCGCAGCCCACGTCCAGGACCGGGCCGGGGGAGGTCCTGGCGCGCAGGACCTTGGCCCGGCGGCGCTGGAAGAGGTGGGTCATGCGCTCGAAGATCGCGTTGAAGCGGACGTTTTCCTTGCCGTAGTAGGTCTCGGGATACCAGGAGCCTATCTCGGCCTCGGGAACCGGCGGCCAGGTGAAGCCAAGGTCGCAGTTCGAGCAGCTTCTGATCGAGAAGCCCGGCTCCATGGAGTCGAATTCCTTGGAGGAATTCGAGGAGCCGCAGGCAAGACATCGTGGAGCAGTCATGTAACGCTGGAGGGAAATTTTATATAAAATTAGCCTATGACTGCAGGATTGGCGCTGGCTTTCGCTCTGTCCCGGGCTTTCCTCGCTCCAGTAGCCGCGCTTTTGCCCGATGAGCTCAATACCATCAACGTGGTCAAGGAAGCCTCGCCCTCCGTGGTCTTCGTCACCAACATCGCCATCGGCCAGAACATCTTCATGGACGAGTTCGCCATCCCGCAGGGAAGCGGCTCGGGCTTCATCTGGGACCGCGAGGGGCACATCGTGACCAATTTTCACGTGGTCCAGAACGGCGACGAATTCCTGGTGACCCTGAAGGACCAGACTCAATTTGCGGCCAAGCCGGTGGGGGTCGAGCCGCGCAAGGACATCGCGGTCTTGAAGCTCGTCGCGCTCAAGAAGCCCGTGCCCGCCTTGAAGCCCGTCAAGCTCGGGCAATCCGAGACTCTCCAAGTGGGCCAGCAGGCCATCGCCATCGGCAATCCCTTCGGGCTCGACAACACCGTGACCAAGGGCATCGTGAGCGCCTTGGGGCGGGAGGTCGTCGGTATCGGGGGTGTGACCATCCACGACATGATCCAGACCGACGCGGCCATCAACCCCGGCAATTCGGGCGGGCCCCTCCTGGACTCCGGCGGCGAGCTCATCGGCATGAACACCATGATATTCAGCCGCAGCGGCTCGAGCTCCGGCATCGGCTTCGCGGTGCCCGTGAGCCTTATCCGCAAGATCGTGCCCGAGCTCATAAAGAACGGGCGGGTGGTCCAGCCCGGAATCGGCGTCATCGTCTTCACGGACCGGGAGAAATACCAGTTCTTCGGGGACATAGACGGCGTGGTCGTCCGCCACGTGCGGCAGGATTCCCCGGCGGCGCGGGCCGGCGTGCGCGCCGGCGACGTCATCGTGGGCATCGACGGCAAGCCCGTGCGCAACTACGACGACCTCTACGGCGCCCTCGAGAACTACAAGGTGGGCGACAGCATCATTTTGCGCACCTTCCGCGACGGCAAGAAGAAGTCGGCCCGCGTCGAGCTTGTCAACGTCTACTAGCGGCCGCCGGCGCGTTCCGACGACGAAGCGTATGCGCGCACGGAGGAGGAAGGGCGGGCCCTGGTACGCGAGATTCTGCGGGCTCCGGCCGATGTCTTGCCGGACAAGCAGGCGGGTGTGCTGAGGGTGCTCCTTAATGGACTGGCCAATCCGCGAAGCAATGCTGCCGTGGCGCACCTGTGCGAGGCACTTAACGAGACCGAGACCAGGTATCCCGGGACCCAGCTACGTCTGCGCTACGAGTCCGGATTTATTTTATTGGCAGCATGAACTGTCTCATTGACATTCTTCGCCGGTTACTCCCTCCAGCTTTTGCTATCGCATTTGTCCACGCGGTCTACTTCGCCTATTTCCGGTGGCTCCATGCGGGATTAAAATACCCAGACCTCTTTCCAATCATGTTCCTGGCCATATTTCTGAGCTGGAAGTTCATTATCCGTAAGCCTGTGACAGATTTAGGCATTGTGTTCTGTGATAAGCAGAGGTTTATGAATGAATTCCTGCGGGGTGTCCGGTATGGCGCTCTTGTGACCGCCATATCCCTTGCCTGTGCCGTGTTTGCAGGCCAAGTGCACATCAGTTTAAACATGGAGAACCTGCGGAGATCTGGCTACGGGCTTTTTCCGGCGGCAGCTTACCTGATTTTCGTGCCTATCTCGGCTGCTTATGAGGAGCTCCATTACCGTGGCCTCTATCTGGGAGCCTTTTCGGGCAAATGGGTACCCTTTCTAATGGTACCGCTTTCCTCTGCTGTGTTTGCCGCCGTCCACCTAGAAGTGCTCCATCCCCCCGTCTACGCGGGCATGCTTTTCCTAATCGGGATGCTTCTAGCGCTCATTCGCTGGCGGACAGGAAGCCTTCTGGTCTGTATCGGATTCCATTCTGCGTGGAACTACATTTTGGTGTGCCTAGCGCCCTTCTTTAACGAGACAACTGAGAGATATCTTGAGTTCGTCCCGATCACGTGTTATATTCTGGGACTCGTGCTCCTCTGGGAGGTTGTATTTCTTGCGCGAACAGGATTTGTTCCATCGATTTTAGCCACGGGTCAGGAGCCCTGAAGTTATCCACAGAAATTTCCCGGGAAGTTTTGGTGGATAAGTCCGTCCTGCCGGCTGCGGAGTCCGAGGCCACGGAAGAGCAGATTCGGGTCATGCCCGACAGGAGGCAGGGCTTCAACGCGTCCTTTAAGTCGGAGTTCACCGAGGTGAGCCTCGGCAAGGGCCGCGGCGGCGCTGGATGTCCCGTAGTCCGCATGGCGCTCCGGGCGCAACACGCGGCGTCCTGTATTTTTGACTAGATTTTTCGAGTCAAAAATGCAGGGCCTCTGCATTTCCTCCCGAGGGTCGACTGGAGGGGTAAAAAGTTCAAGTCTCCTATGTTCCTTGGACGAATGCGATGAAAAGAAGCAGCTCGAGCACGCTTATGATCGTGACCATTCCGTAGAAGCGGCTCCAAGTTTTCCACTCAAGCCACTCCCATTTTTGGATTGAGCCATAGACGGCCAAACCGTTCACGACGGCGAAGCCTATGCCGGCGGGAACAGCGAACCATAGAAATCCGCCGCGGGCCGCGGCGGCGATCAGCGGAGGAGCAAGAAGCAGGACGCTGAAGACGAAAAGTCTGGCGAAGCTTTCCCAGTCCACTCCCACCCTCGCGACTTCCCGCATCGAGGAAATGCCCGCTATTCTCGAACCATCGGACGGGAATTAGCCAGCTCCCGGTAGAGGTGGATCGTGCCGAGGATGGAGTTCAGGAAATCCCCGAGGTGCAGGCTCTCGTTCTCGCTGTGGGCGTTGGTGTAGGGGTCCTCGACGCCGATGAGGAGGGCCGGCGCCCCTCCCAGAACCTTGGAGAAAGGGCCCACGAAGGGAATGGAGCCGCCGCAGCCGATGAAGGCGGCCTCGCGGCCGAAGCCCTTGGCCATGGCCTGGGCCGCGGCTTGGAACACCGGGCTTTCCGGATTGGTGCTCCAGGCCGGGCCCAAGGTCTCGTTGGAAAATTCCACTTTCACGCCCCAGGGAGCGTGCTGGAGCAGGTGCTTTTTAAGCCGGGCCAGGGCGTCCTTGGGCTGGATTTTCTCGACGATCCGGAGTCCCATGTGGCACCAGGCCGCCTCGTTGATGATATTGGCACAGTCCTTGCGAGAGGAGGCCTGGATGGCGTTGACCGAGAATGACGGCTTAAACCACATCTGGCGCAGGAGGTCCTTGCCGTTAAGGACCGTGGTCTTAGAGAGGACCCCAGACTGCTTGCGGAAGTCCTTCTCGGAATAGCGCAGGGACTTGAGGCTTTTCTCCTCAGCCTTGGAGAGCTTGCGAACCTGGGAGAGTATTCCCGGCACGGCGAGCCGTCCTTGCGAGTCGGTCACCGAGGCGATCATCTTGGCCAGAGCCTGGACCGGGTCCACGAGCGGCCCTCCCCACATGCCTGAGTGCAGGGGATGGTCGGCCGAGCGCACGGTGACGTCCATGGAGACCAAGCCCCTAAGCGAGGTGGTGATGGAGGGGATGCCCACGTCGAAATTGCTGGTGTCGGTCAGCACCATGATATGGGCGGAGAGTTTTTCTCGATAGCGGCTTAGGAAAGCTTCAAGATGCTCGCTGCCTATCTCCTCCTCGCCCTCGATGATGACCTTGACGTTGACCGGGAGCGCGCCCGCCGTCTTCAAGTACGAGCCGATGGCGCTCAGGTGCACCACGACCCCGGCCTTATCGTCGGCGCTGCCGCGGCCGTAGAGCCTGCCGTCGCGCTCCTTGGCCTCGAAGGGAGGGGATTTCCATAGTTCCTCGCGCCCCGGGGGTTGGACGTCGTGGTGGGCGTAGAGAAGCAAGGTCGGGGCTTCCGGTGCGTGGAGCCAATCGCCGTAGACGTAGGGATGGGCGTCGGGCAGGCGCAGGATCTCGACGTTTTCAAGCCCGCGCGACTTCATGATGCCAGCCACGGCCGCAGCACTATCCTCGAGCGTGCGCGCGTCAAAGCCCGGGAAGCTCACGCTGGGGATGGCCACCAACCCCTTGAGGTCCGAGATGAAATTATCCTTGTTTTGTTTTGCGTATTCCAGGGTTTTTTCGAGGTTCATGCCGCCATTATACAAAATGCTAAAATCCATTGGTGCCGTCCATCGGCCCGAATCGCCGCGAAAAACTCCTGCTCTCTTTGGCTCTCGGCCTTTTTTCTTTGGTCCTTCTCGCGCCGGGGATCGGGAGCCCCTCCTCCTTTACCCACTACATGGAACACGCCTATTCCGCGCCCATTCCCCTGGAAATGCTGGGGCGGGGCGATTGGGCGACACCTTGGCTCGATGGCGAGCCGCATCTTTTGAAGCCGCCTCTTATGTGGTGGCTGATCCTGGCCTCCTACAAGTTTTTCGGGGTTTCGCTGTGGGCCATGCGCCTGCCCGCGGTCCTCTCCACGGCCGGGGCCGCGGTAGCCGCCTTGTGGCTGGGCTGGACTTTGGGCTTGGGGACTTCCCGGGCCTTGGCCGCGGCCTTGCTGACCGTGAGCTCTGCCGGTTTTTTTAGTTCGGGGCGCATCGCCTTGATAGACGTGCCCTTGAGCTTCCTCATGATCCTGGCCTTCTACGCCCTGTCCCGGGCTTTGGTCAAAAGGGAAGGCCGTTGGCTTTGGGCCGCGGGGGCCGCGAGCGGCCTGTCCATGATGCTCAAGTGGCCGGTGGCTCCCGCCGTGCTCCTCCCGGCTTTGGGTCTTTGGATCCTGTGGCAAAGGGACTGGAAGCTGTTCAAGGAAATGGGCGCCCCGGCGGCCGGGGGGGCCGCGTTATGTTTGGCTTTGGCCCTTCCCTGGAATATCGAGATGGCCCGGCTCTACGGGAAGCAGTACTGGGACGTGGTTTTCCTGGGGGAGATGTACTCCGTGAGATTCCTGACGAGCGGCCACATCCCCTTGGGGGTATTTATCCTCATGTGCCTGGGGGCGGTTCTGCCCTGGACCTTGCTTCTCTTGTCCACGATTCGGGGGGGAAGGTCCATCGAGCCCGAGGATAAATGGATATTAACCTGGACCGCGGCGGCCTTGCTTCCCTTCCTCGTCCAGAAAACCAAGACCGAGCGCTACGTCCTCTTCATGATCCCCGGCCTCATGGTTTGGCTCTTGAGGCGCTGGGATTGGGGGCGCCGGCCCTGTCTTTGGGCGGCGCGGCTGACCGCGGTCTTGTTCGCCGCGATGGGAGCGCTCCTGCTGGGCTTTTCTTGGCGTTTTGGCTTCGCCAGGGGAGCGTCCGCTGTTGCCTGCGCGGCCGCCGCAGTCTCCGCTTGGGCTTTGCTCCGCGGGAAGGACTTGGCTTTGGCCGGGGGCGGGGCCGCGGTTTTGCTCTCGGCTGTTTTCGGATTCATCCATCCCCGGCTCGGCCAATCGGAGATACCGGAGGCCGCGGCGTCCGGACCCGTGTCCGTATTCGCCAGGACTTACCATGGCTTGGCTTGCCTGCCGGTCCTGGCGAAGCGATCCCTTTGGAGCTTCAAGGACATATCGTCCCTCCGGCTGGCCTTGGCCCGGGGGCATGACCTGGCGCTCTGCGAGGAGGATATGCCGAGGCTGGAGGCCTTGCTGGAGGCCCTGGGGGGTGCCGGCCACCGGGTCAAGGCCGAGTGGACGCAGGGTGCTTTCATGAACCGGAGCCTGGGCCTCTTTCGCAGGCGCTGCTTTCTCCTGTCGGGGTTCTACTCGCCCTCCGGTTTCGAGCCCCCGGGCCGTAGATTCTTCGAGCCTCGCCTGGCGGTCAAGGCCGGCAGCTATCTGGTCTCGGTTTCGCTCAGCTGCGAGGACGGCTGCGAGAAGGACCTTGGCTTCAAGGAAATGGGCTGGATCCTCCTGCGCAGCCTGGACGATAGATTCCGAGTCCACCCCGCGGTGTACAAGCGGGAGCTTCTGCGCGCCAACCCGTATTGGTATACTTGGCCCATGATTCTCGATAAGGACGAGGTCATAGAAGCCCAGGCCCAGCCATGGCGGGAGGGCTACACCCTCAATTTCCGGGAATTGCGCCTGGCCCCCATCCCCAGAGCCTTGGCGTTGAGCTTGAGATGATCACGATTCTGCCGCGCTATTTCCTGCGCAGCTTCCTGCCCTCTTTTCTGATCTGCCTCGGGATATTCTCGGGCGTGCTCCTCATGAACCACTTCCTCAAGATTTTCAACATGGCCGTGATGCGGGGGATTTCCCCCATTTGGATCGCGGCGTGCTTTACGCGACTGATTCCCTATGTGCTTAGCCTGGCCATTCCCATGGCTTACCTCGTGGCCCTTCTATTGACCTTGGGCCAATTCACGGAGAGGGGGGAGGTCCTGGCCCTGCGCGCCTCGGGATTCTCCTTCTTTGACATGACGCGCGCTTTCCTCGCGGTCGGGATGCTCTTGTCGGGAGTTCTCTATTACCTAAACCACAAGGCAAGCCCCGAGGGCTTCCATTCCTTCAGGAACCAGTATTCCTTGGCGGCCCAGCAGATCTCCCGCGTGGAGCTCGAGCCGGGGGCCTTCACCCGCCTGGGCCCTTGGAAGCTTTACGCCCGCTCGGTCGAGAAGGGCTCCGGGAGGCTTGAGGGAGTCTACCTGGTGCGCCTCAAGGCTTCCCAGAGTGCTCTGCGCGTGGAGGCCCGCCGGGGCCGCTTCAAAATAGAGAAGGGCGAGGGCATGACCTTGGAGCTGGAGGACGGCCGCCTGCAGCTTCCAAACCTCGACCCCGACAAATACACCTCCGGGACTTTCTCTCGCTACCGCTTGGAGGTTCCCTGGAGCGGGGGGCTCCTCGCGGACCGCAAGCCCGACATCCAGGAGCTCAACTCCCGGCGGCTTAAGGCCATGGCCCGCGATCCGGCGACGCCCCCGGCCGAGCGCAGGCTCTACGCCGTCGAGCGCAGCCTGAGAAGTGCCGCGGCGCTCTCCCCCTTCGTCTTCTTTTGGCTCGCCGTGCCTCTGGGGCTCAGGCTCACGCGCCACAGCCGGGGGTTGGGCTTCGCCCTCAGCCTGGTGGTGCTGTTTTCGTTCTACGGGCTCCTTGCCGTGGGCATCGGGCTCGGGCGGCGGCACGCCGGCTTCTCCGCGATCGGGCCCTGGATCGCCGATGCCGCGGGCCTGGCTCTGGGCGCCTTCATGGCCAAGAGGAGCCTCGCCCAGTGAGCTCTCGCGTGCGAATATTCACGCTCTATATGGGAAAGTCTTTTTTCCGACCGTTCTTTTACGGGCTGGGGATTTTCTCCATCCTCATTTTCCTGGGCCACATGTTCGACAACATGAACCACCTCGTGGCGAGCAAAGCCTCTCTGGGGGAAATCTTGGAGTACCTCTGGCTCGAGGTGCCTTATTGGACCATCCGGGTGATTCCCATGGCCACGCTTCTTGCGGCCTTGGTCTCGATCACGGGCTTCGTCCAGAGCGGGGAATGGGTGGCGGTGCAGGCCAGCGGCTTCGAGATACGAGACTTCTGGCGGCCGATTCTGTGGTGCTCGTGTCTGGTCACTTTGTTCAGCTTCGCGGCCCAGGAGACCGTGCTCCCGGCCTGCTACCATAAGGCCCGCCAGATCTGGCGGGACCGGATACACCCGGAGTGGGAGTGGGATAAGTACTACGACATCGCCCTCATGGGGGGGCCGGAGCTGTTCCTTCAATCCCATCTGTTCCTGCCCAAGGCCGGGAGCCTGGAGAGGCCCCTCCTCGAGAAAATAGGGGCCGAGGGCGTGGAAAGCCAGCTCGACGCGCGCCTGGCCTTGTGGAACGAGGGCCTCGGGCGCTGGGTTTTTTACGACGGGGTGGAGCGGCTGTTCACCCAGAGGGGCGCGCTCGAGAGCCGATTCGCGCAGAAGGCCTCGGGGCTTTCCATCCCGCCGCGCCAGCTCATTCCCAGGACCCGCAATGCCGACGAGATGAGCCTGCGCGAGATACGCAGCTACCGCAAGCACATGAATCTCATCGGAGTCGAGGCCCGCGAGCTCGAGGTGGCCTCTCACGGCAAGCTTGCCTATCCCTTCGTCAACATCGTGATCTGCGCCCTGGGAATTCCCCTGGCCCTGCGCCTGCACAAAAGCCCCCGGATCGTCAGTTTTTGCGCGGCCATGGCGCTCTCGTTTTTCTACCTTTGGTTCATCGAGATCGGCAAGACCTTGGGCCAGGCCGGGGCCTTGGCGCCGAGCCTGGCGGCTTGGATTGCCAACCTATTTTTCGGGAGCTTGGCGCTGTGGCTTCTGCGCCGCTACTCCCAGCCCTTTTGACCATGCTCACCGCCTTAGCCTTGGCCGAGCTTCTTCGAGCCCACGTGGTGACTTTGTCCTCCCGCATCGGGGAGCGCAACGCCTCGCGCCCGGCGGCGCTCGCCGCGGCCCGAGACTACGTGCGCGGGAAATTCGCGGCCTACGGCTACAAGCCCGAGCTCGAGGCCTACGAGGCCGGGGAGCGGACGTACCACAACATCACGGCGTTGCTCCAGGGAAGCGCGCCCGGTGCTCCGATTTTGGTGATCGGCGCCCATTATGACTCGGCCGAGGGAACGCCGGGGGCCGATGATAACGCAAGCGGAGTCGCCGGGCTTCTCGAGCTTTCGCGCCTGCTCAGGAAAGCCCGGCCGCAGGCCTCTATCCTGTTCGCGGCTTTCGGGACAGAGGAGGAGCCTTACTACGGGACCGAGGACATGGGAAGCCATCATGTCGCGGCCCGCTTGAGAGCGGGCCGCGTGGAAGTCAAGGGCATGATTTGCCTCGAGATGATCGGCTATTACCGCAGGGAGCGGGAATCCCAAAGCTACCCGCCATTTCTAAAGTACTTCTACCCCAAGCGCGGGAACTTCATTTCCTTGATAGGCGACCGCAGGTCCAAAAAATTTCTGGCCCGCCTCAAGGGCTCTTTGAGGCGCAAGCCGGCCCTTCCCATCGAGGCCGCCTCCCTGCCGGCCTTCGTGCCGGGGGTGGATTTCTCGGACCACCGTAATTTCTGGAAGCAGGGCTGGCCGGCCGTCATGGTGACGGACACCGCGTTTTACCGCAACCCCCACTACCACCTGTTGACCGATACCCACGAGCGCCTGGACTACGAGGCGATGGCCAAGCTCGTCGAGAAGCTGGCCGCGGCGATTCAGGAGCTGGCGAAGGACTAGACGGTTTTAAGCTCCCCCGAACATGATCGCGACCTGGCCGGCCGCGCTCACGTTGTTGGGGAATTTCTGGGAGCTGCCCTGGCTCTGAACGGTCACCGTGGTGGGGCTCACCGCAGCGCCCAGGTCCACGATGACGTGCAGGAAATTTAGCCCGAAGCCGCCCGTAAGCGAGGTCTTGGCCGCGCTGTTGGCTAGGTTCCTGGTGATGCCCACGCGCAGGGGGATGTTGAGCCAGGAGCGGTTGAAGACGTTGATCTCGGTCCCGAGGCCGAAATTCCGGGAGGCGACGCCATTGACCGGCGTGAGGTTCCTCGTGAGATCCAGGTCGGCCGCGATGTTCCAGAAGTGGAGGGGGCTGATGGCGGCTCCGGCGCGCACGTTGCCCTGCAGGGAAACGTGGTCCCTCTCTCCGGCGTTTTTCGCCTGGTCGGGCTGGGTGAACTTGGGATTATTGATGTTGTGGGCCGTGATGCCGACGCGAGGCCTCATGGGCAGGACCGCGAAGGTTTTGTTCATGTCCCACAAGGCGCCCACGTCCACGCCCGGCTGGAAGCTTTGCTTGGCGCCGCTCAGGAAATTCTTGAAGGCTCCCGAGGTTCCGGCGTCGGTGCGCAGGACGAAGAGATCGTAGTAGGCGGCCTTTCCCACCAAGCCCTTGAGGTTGGCTCCAATGAGAAGTCCCGGGAGGAAGGGCACTTCCCTCCCGTAGCCCACGCCGATCTCGGTGACGGAGAGCCCTCGCAGGATGATTTTCGAGTTGTTCTGGTTCTGGAGAAGAGCCGTGGCGCCGGTGTTGACGGTGTCGGCCACCGGGATGCCGCCGGCGTAGGCGAAATTGTTGACGAAGACCACGACTTTCTTGATCTTGACGCTGGCGCCCACCCCCACGTCGGCCCGGATGCCGCTCTCGGGGGCCGCGAACTTGTTCAAGGCCGCGTTGATGTTGGCCGTGGTGCAGGTGGCCGCTCCCGCCTGACAGTCCTTGCCGAGCTGGTTTAAGTCGTTGGCGCCCTCGATCATGGTGCCGGTGATCTCGGCGTGGGCGCTCACCGGGACTTGAAGCCCCGAGGGGTTTTCTACCTGGCCTAGCCCGGCCGGGTTCCAATAAGAGCCGACGCCTCCCTGGCCCATGGCCACGCCCGCCGTCCCCATCCCCATCGCCCGGGCTCCGAATACGTGCCACTCAGTGGCCGAGACGCTTTGCCCGATCAACGCCAATGCCGCCGCCAAGGAAATTTTCTTCATCATGGGCGGTATTCTAACAGACCGTTGCACAAGCGTCAATAGGATGTCATCTCCATGTTCCCGGGCTTTTTCGAATTTTTGGCTTGCCAAAATGATGAAAAGACTGGTGAGCCCGCGACCGAGGCTTTTGAAAAGGTACTTCATCGTAAAGCCGTGAACGAGTGAGGCGGCCTGATCTGTAAAAACTGCTGCCTTTATATATATTTTCAGTCCAACTTTCGCCGGCGACAGTTCACGGACTTGTCTTGACGGCTTAATTCAATGCCTGCAGTCTGTGGACCAAGGTCTGGACGAGGCTCTGCGGCCCTTCGACCGAGATCAGAAAGTCCGAGCCGAGCCAATCCCGGTATTCCTTGATGTCGTACTTGAGCTTGTAGTAATCGCAGTACTTGCTGATCTCGTTGCGGATCTGCCCGCGGACGAGTATCCCGGCCCTGAGGGTGAACGTGGCCTTCGCCGTGGCCTCGGCGGCGGGTGAGGACTCATCAACGGACAGGCTTCGGACCGTAGGCTTGACCTTCACGGGCATGAGACGCGAGACAAGCCCCGTCACCGTGGTTTGGGCCGTGACCCCGTGGGCCTTGGCCGCGGCGATGATGGCCGGGGTGTTGGGGGCGTTGCCGCTTTGGTCCCGGTCCGCGATCAGTGCCAAATTGACGAACTGGGGGATGGTCCGCGGCTTGGCATAGAGGAGGACATGCAGGAGCAATGGGGCGGTGTAGGCCACGGCCTTGGCGGCGTCGCCCATGGAGCGCTCGATGGCCTTCAGGATCTTGACGGCGATGGCTCCCGTGATCTCCCCGAGCTCGTGCACCTCTTGGTTGGGCCCGCGGTACTGCTTGTTGTTGCTTTCCTCTTCGTTGCGCACCCAGCTGGGAGTTTCATTCTTGAAGAATCCCTTGCCCAGGATGAAGACTCCGCTGCGGAACATGGCGACGACGTCGCCCACGGCCTCGCTGAGCCTGCCGATCCCGCCCAGGGCATCGTCGAAGTTGTGGCCGTCCTCATGGCGGATCACCGAGATGAGAAGGGCCGTGTTGACGCATTCGTCGCTGGCATCGTAGAAGTTGATGGTGGCCATGGTGTAGTGGGCGTTGCAGGCGTCCTGGAGGTTGTTGTAGGCGCGGATCGCCCTCTTGACCCTCTCGTCGTTGCTGGCTCCATTTTTCTGCACCCAGTCCGCGATGTCGTGGTGCACCAGCCAGACGTTTACCATCCCCGTGAGCCTCACGTCCGTGCCCGCGTCGTTGAAGACCGCCGTGGTCTCCTCTCCGGGAATCAATTCCACCTCGATCCGGACATGCTGGGTCCCGCTTCGATCGAAGATGCTGAGGCTCGGGCCGGAAAGCTCGGCCCAAGCCTTGATCGGTTTCTCTCCGCGGGTGTCTATCTTGACGCGCCCGTCCTTGTCCGTGGTCACGGTCTTGCCGGCCAGGCTCGACTCCGCGTCGGCGGGGATGTTGATGGTGATGTAGGGCATGGGGCTGGTCTTGAGCGGTTGGGACTCTTCTGTGGTCTCCAAATCAACGCCCTTTCCCATGATCCGGCCCGAGGCGCTCTTGGCGTCCTGGGAGTCCGTTCCTTGGCGGCCGTCCCAGACGAAGACCTCCCCGGTGAGCCTATCGGCCGCGATGCGGTAGGGCTGGCCCTGGGCGTAGTAGAGGGAAACGGCCCTCCAGGCCTTCCGGTAATGGATGATGCGATGCCCCGCGGCCTCCAGGTTCCACTCGCCCCCTTCGGGGGGGCGACCGAGGTAAGCGATGACCTTGGACAGGAGTCTGTCGTCCTGCAGCGCGGTTTTGCCTGCTTGCTTGGGGCTTACCTTCACTTTCTTGAAGAGGTTGGTGACGGTCGCGTAGACGACGGCCCTGCCGTTTTCCACCTTCATGGCGAAGGCCAGCTGCGAATTGTCCACCGGCACGCCTTGGGCCATGCCGCTGGCGGTTACTATCTGACCCTCCTGCTCGAACAGCGCGATGATGTTGTCCGCCTGATCGCCGCGGCCCGGCTCGCGGTGGATGTGCACCTTGACGAGCTGGTTGCTCTCGACGCCGTACTTCGCCTTGTCCAAGTCCACGAGCCGGCGCAGGGCCTGCTCGATGGCGTCTTGGTCGTTTGGGTCTGCGTCGAGGACCTTGGGGGCCGCGTCGAAAATCCCCGGCTTCCAGGAGGGCCCGGACAGGAATTCATCGAAGCTGGCCGTGGGAACCGTGCGGGGATTGGGTGATTTGGGGGCCGGATCGGTTCTCCGGCCGTCGGGCAAGGACAAAGGCGGCCGGCCCGGCCGGAAGCCCGTGCCGAGGAAGCCCGCCAGGGCGGGCTCGCGCCGGGAGGCGGTATCGAAAATCCTCGTTACGGCGGAGACGCCGCGGGAAACGCTCTGCCGCAGGCGGTTTAGGAGCGGGGCGCGCGTATGAGTCGGTGCTCTTCCGGCCGCGGGCGTTTGCCCGCGGCCCACTCGGATCGCGAGGGTTCTGTGATAAGCGACCATGGCCGTGGGCAGAGCCAAGGATATCTTGGTTGCGGGCCGAGATGGGATTTTGGCCGCTTCGGCCCAAACCGAGGGGGCTCCGAAGGAAGAGGCGAAAAGGGAAGAGGCCAGGAGCAAAGAAGACAGCTTCTTGAGTGTATTTTTCATGGGACTGATTCTATGTAAACCCGCGTGATCCGGCGTGGGACCTAAGGGCAGGGAGGCCTTGTCAAAGGGCCCAGGGCCGGTTAGGCCTTCAGGTCCAAAAAGACGGACTAAAAATTTTATACTATAAGCGCTCCCTCCGCTGCGCGCCTCCTCGCGGAGGAGGCACGCTACATGGAGATAGGCATAGTCGGACTCCCCAATGTCGGGAAATCCACCATTTTCAACGCCTTAACCTCGGGCCACGCCGCGGCCTCCAATTACCCCTTCACCACCATCGAGCCCAACGTGGGGGTCGTGGCCGTCCCGGACGCGCGCCTGGGGCGTTTGACCGAACTTTTCCATCCCAAGAAAACGACCCCGGCCATGGTGCGCTTCGTGGACATCGCGGGCCTGGTCAAGGGCGCGGCTTCCGGCGAGGGCCTGGGCAACAAATTTCTTTCCCATATCCGCGAGGTGGACGCGATTCTGCACATGGTCCGGCTTTTCCGCGATCCCGACGTGGTCCACACCATGGGCTCGGTGGACGCCCGGCGCGACGTCGAGATCATAGAGATGGAGCTCATCCTGGCGGATCTGGCCAGCCTCGAGAAACAGTTCGAGAAGGTCTCCGGCAAGGCCAAGTCCGGCGACAAGGCGGCGCGCGAGGTCTTGGGCGTGCTCGAGAAGGTCAAGAAGGGCCTCGAGGAGGGCAAGCCCGCCCGGCAATTGGGGCTCGACCCCAAGCTCCTGCGGGATTTTTTCCTCCTCACGGCCAAGCCCATCCTGTACGTGGGAAACACCGACGAGAAGCCGGACCCCGCGGTGCTCGAGGATTTCCGCAAGTTCACGGCCGAGCGCGGCGCCGAGAGTCTGACCTTGTGCTCAAAGCTCGAGGCCGAGATCGCGGCCTTGGAGCCGGAGGAAAGGCAAGCCTTCATGGGGGAGCTCGGGCTCAAGGAAACCGGACTTTGTCGAGTCATCATCTCCTCGTATAGACTTTTGGGGCTGTGCAGCTATTTCACGGCGGGGGAGGACGAGGTCCGGGCCTGGACCATCCCGGCCGGCTGCAAGGCGCCCCAGGCCGCGGGGGTGATCCATACCGACTTCGAGAAGGGCTTCATCCGGGCCGACGTCTATTCCTTTCGGGACATCGACGCTCGTCTTAAGGAAGCCGTCCTGCGCGACAAGGGCCTCATCCGCTCCGAGGGCAAGGAGTACGTGGTCAAGGATGGGGACGTCTGCTTCTTTAAGTTTTCGTGAGCCCGCCCCGCTGCTCGCATTTCGGCTCCTGCGGCGGCTGCTCCCTTCAGGATCTCTCCTACGAGGATCAACTCTCCCTCAAGTTGGGGAAAGTGAGCCTGCTCCTTGAGCCCGTCGGCGCCAAGCCGGGCAGGATTCATCCCTCTCCCGATCCTTGGTTCTACCGCAACAAGATGGAGTTCAGCTTCGGCGACGTGTACCCGCCGATTCCGGGAGGGCCCTCCCTATATTTGGGGCTCAAGCCCAAGGGGCGCTGGTATCAAATCCTGGACTTGCGGGAATGCTTTCTCCTCTCTCCAGAGACGCCGGCCCTGCTCGAGGCGGTGAGGCGTTGGGCCGGCCGGGAGGGGATTCTTCCTTATAATAGCCGCAGGCACACGGGATTTCTGCGCCACCTGGTGGTCCGCGAGGCCAAGAACAGCGGGGAGCGCCTGGTCCTCCTGGTCACGGCCCCGGGCGCCTTTCCCGGAGAGTCCTTCGCCCGGGCCGTGAGCGAGGCCTACCCCGCCACGACCATACTGCGGGGGGTCAATGGGAAATCCTCGGACACGGCGGTGTCCGACTCCATGGAGATCTTGATGGGTTCCGGCGTGATCACGGAGAGCCTGCGCTTCCCGGAGGAGAAATTGAGCTTCCGCGTCTCTCCTCATTCCTTTTTCCAGACCAACACGCGCGGAACCGAGCTTCTCTACGGTCTTCTGCGCTCCTGGGCCAAGGAACTCGGCCCCAAGGCGATTTTGGACCTCTACTGCGGAGGCGGGGGCATCGCCTTGTCCTTGGCCTCCCTCTGTCAAAAGGCGACCGGAGCGGAGCTGCAAGCCTCCTCCATCGAGGACGCCAGGGCCAACGCAAGCCTCAACGGGATCAAAAACACCCAATTTTACTGCGGCGCGGTGGAAGTCTTGCTTGCCGCCTTGCTCGACATTGGGCCCGAGCTCGTGGTCTTGGACCCGCCCCGGGCCGGACTTCATCCCAAGGCCCTCGAGGTCTTGCTTTCCTGCCGGCCCGAGTCTCTCTTTTACGTCTCCTGCAACCCCGAGGCCTTGGCCCGCGACCTCGGGGCCTTGACCCGGTTCTACTCCATCGAGAGGGTCGAATCCGTGGATCTATTTCCCCACACGGATCACATCGAGACCGTGGCCTGGCTTGCGCGAAAGCGTGATACCATATGATGGACATGAAAAAGCGCGTCGCTTCGGCGCGGCTCTGCCTCCTGGGGCCTCTCTTGGGGGCAAACCCCGGTTGGGTCACGAGCCAGGGCGAGGTGCTGGAAGAGCTCCTGTCGCGGGATGGCTTTTCCGTTTTTGCCGCCTCGCGCATCCCCAACCGCTTCCTGCGCCTCTTCGACATGGGGATTTCCCTCCTGCGCTGGCGCCGGGACGTTGACGTCGTCGTCCTCCTGGTGTTCAGCGGGCCGGCCTTTGTCCTGGCCGACCTCATGAGCCTGCTCGCGGGACGTATCCTAGGCAAGCCCTTGATCTTGGCCCTCCACGGCGGCAACCTTCCTGAATTCGCCCAAAGGCACCCCGTCTGGGTTCGGCAAGTCCTAAGCCGCGCCGACGTCCTGTTGGCTCCCAGTCGGTATCTTTCGGAGTTCTTCAAAAACTGGGGGTTGGACGTGGAAGTCATCCCCAATGTTCTTGAACTTGGCCAGTATGGTTTCCATCCGCGCCGCGAGCTCAAGCCCTCCTTGCTTTGGATGCGCACCTTCCATCCGCTGTACCATCCCGAGTTGGCCGTGGAAGCCCTGGAGATCCTCAAAAAAACTCATCCCGGGGCGACCCTCACCATGGCCGGGCAGGACAAGGGACGCGAGGCTTTCATTAAGGAACTTGTCCGCGCCAAGGGTCTTGAGGGCTCCGTGCGCTTCTCGGGATTCCTGAACGCGGCGGCGAAAAGGAGGGAATTCACGGCTCACGACATTTTCTTGAACACCAACCGCGTGGACAACACCCCCGTGAGCGTCCTCGAGGCCTGCGCCTCCGGCCTGCCCGTGGTCGCCACCAAGGCGCCGGGGATCGCCTATCTCCTGGAGCATGAGAAAACCGGGCTTCTAGTGGAGAGAGGCGACGCCCGCGGCCTGGCCCAGGCCGCGGCCCGGCTTCTGGCCGAGCCCGAGCTTGCCGCCCGGCTTTCCCAAGAGGGCCGCGGGCTCGCCGAGAAGTCCTCCTGGCCTCGGGTCAAGCCGCTCTGGGAAGAGCTGCTGGGTCGTTTCCCTCATTTGCTATAATCTTTTTCCACGCGCTCGTAACACAAAGGATAGTGTGCAAGCCTGCGAAGCTTGATATCCAGGTTCGATTCCTGGCGAGCGCACCACTGGCCGCCCTGGGTCTTTTAAACGGGCGTATTCAGGGCAACGGCAGCGGCGAGTGGTGCCTCCTCAATATCCCCCATCACGGTGCCTCTTCCCTCAATGACCTGATAGACCAGCCGATGCTGGATATTGATTCGCCGGGAGTACATCGGCTAGCGCCCTGGAAAGTCAGTTTTTAGGAATGTTATGCGGGACCTGGAAGCGTTTCGATCATGGATGATGGCGGCATCGTGCGCTTTTAAGGTGAGGCCTGCGATCTTCAACGTGAGAGCGCCGCAGGCGTCTCCTTTACGCGCGGCACATTCGACGGCGGCATCTTCGAAGGCGCGGCCGCAATCCTTGAACCGCATCGTGCCGGTGACCATATTCGATACGATGGGAATAGAAATTTTCTCAACGACAAGACGTTTGTCCTGGGTTTCAAGCTTGAAGAGACCCTGGAGATAGGCGGCGGGAAAAGGGCTCGCGCCCGAGAGCATGGTGCCGGTAAGAAAGTCAAAATAGGTATTGACCCAGCCGCCAGCCTCCACCTCGTACGTCCAGCCTTGGCAAAAAGGATAGTCATCTAGGCGTTTCTCGATCTGGAGCTTCTCCGTGATGAAATCCTCATCGGCTTTAGAGACAAGACGTTTTCGCACGGCCCCATACATGCGACGCGTCTGGGCCTTGGAGAGCTGCGCGGTCTCCAGGATTTTTCTGAACAAGCTCCTGGCTCTCAAGTGGTTCTTAAAATCCGCACCATTGTCTGGGAAGGGGAAGAGCCTATCAGACCAGTCTTTCTTGCCAAAGACTTCCAGTACGCGTATCATGGCGAGGCCGTAACGATAAGTCATCTCTCCTCCCGCCATTCCGCTCAGATGAATCTGATTTCGGAGCATGGCGGGGCCATAATGGCGGCGATACCTCTCGATATCCTCTATCAGAGTTGCGGTAGACAGAGGGAAATCGAAATGGCTCTGCCCGGACTGCCGCTGCGCTTCTTCAAGCAACAACTCAAGACCGCGCAATTCGACAAAAACGGCCGATCCTTCGATGAGAAATTCCCAATCCTCGCCCGCGCTGATCTCCGGTTTTAACTTGGCCTTGCGCATTGTCTCAACTGCGGCAAGCTCTTGGATTCCGCTAGGGTTTGTCCTAGCAGCGGCGGTGTCGTTGGTCAGGTCGAAAAGCATCTTGGATTCAGCCGCAAGATCCTTGTCGTACTCGACCGTGCGAGGGATGCCCAGGAGGAACGTCCGCTTCATTTTTTCGATCTCGTCGTGATGGCCGGAGCGATAGGGGCCGCTCATTTGATAATAGTGGAAACCTTCATGAATAAAGGCCTGAATGCCATCAAGGAGGGATTGCTCTTGGCTGAAAGCGAATGTGACTGTGGGTATGCCTGCAATCATGCTGCAACACCGGGCACCCGGCAGGCTCTCTTTGGGATCTACTTGTCCTTTGTATATGGGCTTCCCATTGACGGTATAGCTGGTGGGCTGGAAGTTTCCGGGGCGGGGATGATTGATGAGATAAGCATCCCTGCTTGCGGGATCATAGACGAGAACTGGGACGTTTTCATACGGAATATGTTCATGCCAAACCTTGTCGGCGAAGATGGGCAGTAGTGAGAAAATCTTTTGGAAACCGCTAACTTGATAGGGGATGTCCGGCTCATTCCCGGATGCCGCCCGGCTCTCCTCGGGCGGAAAAATGCAGCAAAGCGCGGCTGCGAGCATAAACAGGCGCTCCGGATACGCAGGCATCCAGCGCATAAGAATGTATTCTACTTTTTTCTACTACATAGCTCGTGCTTGGGAAGGATGTTCCGCTCGCCGGAATACAACACTTCACCTGAAAGTTTATTCCGGTGGTCTTGCGCCTATTTCTACGTTAGTTGGACAACTCCCCGAGGCTCAGCGACGCCTGGACCGCCCCTTTCTTCAGGTAGAGCTTCCCGCCGTAGGCGGGGCCGGCGACCACGCGGAAGCGGTTGGTTTTGAGCGGGACGTTCTTGATGAGCCGCTTGCCGCGGTAGACGTTGGCGTTTCCTTCCAGGTATTCCCGGGCTGAGCCGTTGGAGACGAGTTCGTTGCAGTCCGGCCCTTTCACGCTCACGATCCCGCCCACCCAGGCCTCGGCGCGCCAGCCGTCCGGCCCGTTGAGGATGAGGAGCTTCTTGGGGTCTATCTGCACTTCCAAAGTCCCTTCGCAGCGGCCGCTGGCCGCGCGGCGGTACTCGCCTTGCTTGACGCAGGTAAGCTTTTGGGCTCCTTCCAATTCCGCGGACCGAGAGGGAGGCGCCGCTCCGGCGCCGACCGCGAGGATGAGTGCGAGGCATTTCCAGGAAATCTTCAACATCTGTACAGGATAGCGGCTCGGCTCTTAATTTTCAAGAGTGAATGCCTGGCACCGGCCCAGGGTCCCGGCCGAGGATAGGCCCATTCCCGTCGTATTATTGCCCTCCCGGCTTACGCCCTTGGCGACCAATATTCTTAACATTTATCCGTTAAATTTCTTTTCAGAGAGGGCTCGGATGAAGACCACAAGATTGGCGGCCGCGGCGTTGCTCATGGGGCTTCCCTTGAGGCAGGCCTTGGGCTGGGGGCAGTACGGGCACCAGGAGGTCAACGCCTGCGCGGCCGACCTGATGGAAGATTCCGTTGACTCCTTCCAATCCTTCATGAGGATCAACAAGGACGCGCTCAAGCGCCTGGCCGTGACCCCGGACATGGACTGGAAGATGCTGGGCAGCCTCAAGAAGCTTTCCCCAGAGGAGCTCGAGGCTAAACGCCAGGCCAACCGGCACGAGCATCCCCTGCATTTCTTCGAGGCCGACGCTTTCATCGACCCAACAGCCGGGCCGGCGGCCTTCAAGGATTTGCCCTCGGGAGAGAATTATCAGGCGGCTTACGAGCTGTACCAGGAAAAGCTCAAGGCGCACGGCGATTTCGTGCGGCAGCTCGATCCCGGCAAGCCTCTCGAGGCGCAGGCCCATGGGACCGCGCCCTGGAGGATTCTCCAGCTTTACGACCTGGCGGTGGCTTCGCTGAGGGGAGGGGATTCCGCCAAGGCCATTCTGTACCTGGGGGCTCTCGGCCATTACGTGGGAGACATGGCCCAGCCCTTCCACACCACCCTCGATTACAACGGCGAGCATTACCACCGCCCCGCCGCGGGAATCCACTCCATTTTCGAGGAGAAGATATTGGAGAACGCCGCCTTCGCTTTGCTCGGCGGGCGCAATAAGGCCCGAGACGGCGAGACCTTGCTTTGGCGCCTGGACGCCACTCATTCGGCGACTTTGGCGGCCACCAAGGCCGCCTTGGGGAGTCAAGGCCTCTTGTCCTTAAGAAGAAAGGATGTCATCGCAGAGATCATGGCTCTCGTGGAAAGCGGCTATCCCGAGATAGAGCCCTTGCTCGCCTCCTTCGCCCGGGAATGCGCCCGAGCCCAGGAGAGCTCGAATGGCGAACTCTATTGCGCCGCCGGCGAAAAATCCGGAGGCCGCCGCTCCGGGCCCAAGGTTCCCGCGGCGGTGGCCGAGGCCTTCGCCGCGGCCCTCCTGGAGGGCGGCCCCGGCGCGGGACGGACGGTCATGCAGACGGCCCAGCGTCGGATGGGCCAGGCCGCGGTACTTCTGGCCCGGATATGGGTCTCGGCTTACGCCGAGGCGGGCCGTCCCGCGCTCTCGGCCAAGACGGTGGATTTCAAGGAGCTCCACGTCCTCGACAATTATCCCGTTCCCGATTACCTGGTGCCCGTCGGCAAGAAGGTTACGATCAGCTCCGGGCTTCCGCGCTCTCTGAGCGCGCCACGAGCATGGCGATCAGGAGATCTCCCGAGACGTTAAGAACGGTCCGGCACATGTCCAGGAATCGGTCCACGCCCAGGATGAGAAGGGCCCCTTCCGGGGGAACTCCGATGGAGGCGAGGATCGCCATCAGCATCGGGAGCGATCCGCCCGGCACCCCCGCCGTTCCCACCCCGCCCAAGATCGCCATGGCTAGCACCGTGCCCTGCTGGCAAAGAGTCAACTCGACCCCGAAGCACTGGGCCAAAAATAGAGCCGTGACCCCTTCGTAGAGCGCCGTGCCGTTCTGATTGGCGCTGGCCCCCACGGTCAAAACGAAGCGGCTGATGTCGCGCGGCAGCCCGAGGTCGCGCTCTCCCACGCGCATGGACACCGGCAAGGTCGCCGAGGAGGAGCTCGTGCCGAAGGCCGTCAGCATCGCGTCCTGGATGCGGGAAAAGAAAAGCCTGGGGGACATCCCTCCCAAGGTCTTGGCCAAGATCGAATAGGTGACGAATTGGTGGAAGGCCAGGGCCCCCACCACCACGGCCGCGTATCCGAAGAGGTGCTTAAGCAGGTCGTAGCCGTGCCGGGCCGTGAGGTTGAGAACGAGCGCGCCCACGCCCACGGGGGCCAAGCGCATCACGAGCGATATGAAGCCCATCGCCGCCTCGTACACGGCCTCGAGCCAGCGCAGGAGCGGCCCGGTTTTCTCGGGGTCGGCCCTGGTCACTCCCACCCCGAATAACAGGGCGAAGAACATGACGCCCAGAAAATCTCCCGAGGCGGCCGCCTTGACCGGATTGTCCGGGATGAGGGCCAAGAGGCGCGAGACGGCGCCGCCTTCCGCCGCCGCGGGAGCCGGGAGCTTGCCCCGTCGCATGATTTCTTCCCGGACCGCCATCGGGAATCCCTGCCCGGGCTTCAGGGCGCGGACGAAGGCCAGGCCAGTGAGGACGGAAAGAGAGGTCGCGGCCAAAGTGAAGCCCAAGGTTTTAAGCGCCACCCGGCCTAGCTTGGCCGCGCCTCCCATCTCGGCCACTCCCAGTATCAAGGAGCTGACGACTAGGGGGAGCACCGCCATGAGGAGCAGGCGCAGGAACAGCCGGCCGGCGGGCTCGGCGGCGTAATCGAGGAAGGCGGAAAGAAAGGGAGGAGACGATGGGAAGACGGCGTGGAGGCACAAGCCCAGGGCGGCGCCGACGCCGAAGCCGATCAGGATTTTACGGTGGAGAGCCACAGGCCTGAATATTATAAAATAACACGACATCATGGCACCTTTCCAAGATAAGGATTAGGTATGGGCGTGAGTCTCGAGTTGGACCGTCTTAATCCCGAGCAGAAAGAGGGAGTCCTCTACACAGGAGGCCCGCTTTTGGTGCTGGCGGGTGCTGGCACCGGAAAAACCCGCGTCATCACCTACCGGATCGCTCATCTGATCTCCCAAGGAGTGCCGGCGGAGCGGATTTTGGCCGTCACCTTCACCAACAAGGCTGCCGAGGAGATGCGCCGGCGCATCGAGGAGCTGTCTCCGGGACACGGGGCCAAGGTATGGGCCCACACCTTCCACGCCTTCGCCAGCCGCCTCATCCGCCAGCACCACAAGCTTTTGAACCTCAACCCCTACTTCACCATTTACGATCAATCGGACCAGAAGAAGCTCGTGGTGGACTCCATGCGGGAATTGGGCTTGGAGGAGCAGGCCAACAAGGCCTCCATGTACGTGAGCCTGATCTCCCGGGCCAAGGACGACTTGCTCGATGCTCAGTCTTACGCGATTTACGCAGCCACCGCGACCGACGCCTCGCGCGAGACCGCGGCGCGCATCTACCTCGTCTATCAGAGGAAGCTCGACCAGGCCGGAGCCCTGGACTTCGGGGACCTTCTTCTCAAGACCTGCGTCCTCCTCAAGGAGCACCAGTCCATCCGGGAATATTACCAAGAGTACTTCCTGCACCTTCTGGTGGATGAGTACCAGGACACCAACCACGCCCAGTACGTGCTCACCAAGACCTTGGCGGCCAAGCACCGCAATATTTGCGTTGTGGGAGATGACGATCAAAGCGTGTATTCATGGCGAGGAGCCAACATCCGCAACATACTCGAGTTCGAAAAGGATTTCAAGCAAGTCAAGACGGTGACTCTCGAGCAGAACTACCGCTCGACCTCCAAGATACTGGATGCGGCCAGCCGGGTCATCAGCCGCAACCGCGCGCGCAAGCTCAAGACCCTCTGGACCGAGAAGGGGCCGGGAGAGTCCGTGCGCGTCCGCGAGCTTCCCAACGAAATGGAGGAGGCGGCCTGGGTGTCGCGCTCCCTGCAGTCCGTCGTGGCATGCGGGGCCTCGCTCAAGGACATCGCGATTTTCTACCGCACAAACGCCCAGAGCCGCTCCTTCGAGGAGGCCCTGCGCCGGGCGGGGACCCCCTACCGCATCGTGGGGGCCATGCGCTTCTACGAGAGAAAGGAAATCAAGGACGCCCTGGCCTACGCCCGGATCATCCTGAATCTAGCGGACTCGACGAGCTTGTCGCGGATAATCAACGTGCCCCCGCGCGGCATCGGAAAGACCAGCCTAGAGAAAATCTCCCGCCACGCGGACGCGGCCGGACTCACCCTCCTCGCGGTTTTCAAGGAGCAGGAGAAGATAGCGGGGCTTACCCCGGCCTGCCGCAGGGCCCTGACCGAGATATTGCAGGTCCTGGAGGAGCTGCGCTCCCAGGTCTTGGAGCTTCCCGCGGCCGCGGCCATGGCCCGCCTCTTGGACCGCTCGGGGTACTGGAGGTGGCTCGAGTCGGAGGTGGAAACCGACCCCGAGGCCGCCTCGCGCCTGGACAACCTCCAGGAGCTTTTGAACGCCATGAAGGAGGTCGAGGAAAAGGCCAAGTCCCAGGGGGAGGTCCTGACCTTGGGGCGCTATTTGGAGGCTGTGGCCCTGCAGACCGACCTCGACAGCTACGACCCCCAGCAGCCCTGCGTCACCTTGATGACGGTGCACCTGGCCAAGGGCCTCGAGTTTCCCACGGTTTTCCTGACCGGCCTCGAGGAGGGGCTGTTCCCGATCGGGGCGGGGAACTCCTCCCAAGAGGAACTCGAGGAGGAGCGGCGCCTCTGCTACGTGGGCATGACCCGGGCGCGCGAGAATTTGATCCTCACCCACGCCGCGACCCGGAGGATTTTCGGGCAAGTCTACGCCAATCTTCCCTCGCGCTTCATATTGGAAGCCGAGCTTTTGGGTTCGGTGCCCGAGCGAGCCTACGCTGCGGGAGCAGCGCGGTCCTGGGACCCTTCAGGAAATCCGTTGGGTCCCGTGGATGTGACGGCGGGAGTATCGGCCCGGCGCTTGAACCAGGTCCGGGTGGGCATGCGCGTGCGCCATCCCGATTTCGGCTTGGGCCAGGTGCTTGACAAGTCGGGCTCGGGGGAAACCTTGAAGGTGACCGTCTCCTTCGACAGCGGACGCACCGCCAAGCTCCTTTTACGCTACGCGCCCTTGGAGGCGGCCTAGTGCTCCGACCGACCTATAATCGCCTTTTGGGGGGCCCAGATTTGAGTTGGATGCCAGTTATCCACAAAAATTTCCAGCGAAGTTTTGTGGATAACTGCGACGCCGCGGGCTGTCAAAGCCGGGCCTCCCAAGGTCGGTCGGAGCACTGACATGGCCATCACTCAAGACGACGTGCGAAAGATCGCCAAGCTTGCGCGCCTGAGGCTGACTTCCGATGAAGTCGGCCTCTATCAGGCCCAGCTCGGCAAGATCCTCGACTCCATGGCCGAGCTCTCGCGCCTCGATACCTCCAAGGTGCCGCCCACCGCCTCGGTCCTGGGCCAAACGGACGCGACGCGCGAGGACTTTCCCGAGCCCTTCGCCAACGCCTCGGCCCTCATCGGCAACGCGCCCGACAGGGAAGGGTCTTTCTTCAAGGTCAGGAAGGTGATCGAGTGAAGTTCCTTGCGCTTGTCCTTGTCCTGTTGCCGGGGCCTTGCGCTGGGGCGGCGCCTGGCGCCAAGGCCCAGAAGGTCTTGCGCGCGGCTATTTCGCTCTACGAGAGGGCCGATCTTGAGAAGGCTCTGGGCCGCTTCGACGAGGCCCTGGAGCTTTTTCCCGGCTGGAAAACGGCCGCGGGCCACCGGGCCCTTTGCCGCTGGACCTTGGGGGACGCGGCCGGCGCCGGACAAGACGCGGAGCTCGCGGCGGGGCTCAAGCCCAACAGCGCGGAGTCCTACGTGGCCCGCGGCAAGGCTTTCCTAGTCCTGCGTCGGCACGACAAGGCGGAGCGGGATTTCAAGCAGGCCCTGGCATTGGACTCGGCCTCGGCCGAGGCTCACTTCGGCCTCGGCAGCGCCTTGAGCTCCCAGGGCAAGGCGCGGGAAAGCCTGGCGGCCCTCGACCGGGCCGTGGGGCTTCAAGCCGACTTCGCCACGGCTTTTCTCGTGCGTGGCGCCGCCAAGGAGAGGCTCCAGGATTTTTCGGGCGCGGTCGAGGATTATGCCGAGGTCCTGCGCTTGAGTTCCAAGTTCGCCTGGGCTTTGTTCTACCGCGGCCGCGCCTCCCGGGAGCTCAAGGATTATCGCGGCGCGGAGGGGGACCTGAGCGCTTTTCTCAAGGCCTACCCCAGGCGCGAGGAAGCCCTTTACTTGCGAGGCAACGTCCGCTTCCTGCAGGGCAATTACACCGGCGCCGTGGAGGACTTGAGCGAGGTCCTTGAGCTCAATCCCCGCCGGGGCCTGGCCTACTCCAACCGCGGCCAGGCCTTGGCCTTGCTGGGAGACCGGGAGGGTGCTTTGAAGGATTTGAGAAGAGCTCTGGAGCTCGAGCCGGGCAAGGCCGACAAGATCCAGGCGGCGATAGACAGAATTCAGGCCGCAGCTCCTGAAGGACCTCAGTCTGTCCGGAAAGGAAGTGATACCCCCCGGACGGTTCCTGCCGCCCTAGATGCGGCAGGGGACAGCGGCGCTGCCGCGCCGCAGGACGATTCGATGTTCATACAATAATGGAACTGATCGAATTGACGGCCGTCGAGATCGCTCGGGGAGTGAAGGAGGGGCTGTTCAGCGCCGAGGAAGTCTTGCGGCGATGCCTTGAGCGCCTTAAGGCCGTCGAGCCCAAGCTCAAGGCTTTCGTGACCGTGCTGGAGGAGAAGGCCTTGGCGCAGGCCAAGGCCGTGGATGAGAAGCGTTCCGCCGGGCGGGCGTTGGGGTCCTTGGCCGGCGTTCCGGTGGCTTTGAAGGACAACATCATGGTCGAGGGGGTGCAGACCACCTGCTCCTCGAAGATACTCAAAGGATACATTTCTCCCTACGATGCGACCGTGGTGTCGCGCCTGCGCCGGGCCGACGCCGTGCTATTGGGAAAGACCAATCTCGACGAGTTCGCCATGGGCTCTTCCACCGAGAACTCGGCTTTCTTCAAGACCGCCAACCCCTGGAACACGGATTGCGTGCCGGGAGGCTCCTCCGGCGGCTCGGCCGCTGCCGTGGCAGCCTCGGTCTGCCCCTTGGCCTTGGGGTCGGACACGGGCGGATCGATCCGCCAACCCGCCTCCTTCTGCGGCGTGGTGGGTCTTAAGCCCACCTACGGCCTGGTGTCGCGCTACGGTCTGGTGGCCTTCGCTTCCTCCTTGGACCAGATCGGGCCGCTCTCGCGCACGATCGAGGACGCGGCCCTGGCCCTGTCCGTGATCGGCGGGCACGACCCCAAGGACAGCACCTCGGCTCGCCTGGCCCCCGAGGAAGCCCTGAGGGGGCGGGAAGGAGATATATCCGGACTTCGCCTGGGGCTTCCCAAGGAGTACTTCATCGCGGGCATGGATCCAGAGGTGGAGCGCTCGGTTGAGGAGGCGGTGAAGGCCCTGGAGGGCCTGGGAGCCAAGGTGTCCGAGGTTTCCCTGCCGCACACCTCCTGCGCTGTGAGCACCTACTACATCATCGCGCCCTCGGAGGCCAGCTCGAACCTCGCCCGCTTCGACGGAATCCGCTACGGCCACAGCTGCCGCGAGGCGGCGGCTCTAGAGGAGCTTTACGAGCGCACGCGCGGCGAGGGTTTCGGCCCCGAGGTCAAGCGGCGCATCATGCTCGGCACCTACGCCTTGAGCTCCGGGTATTACGAGGCCTACTACGGCAAGGCTCAGCGCGTCCGGACCTTGATCAAGAACGATTTCGATGAGGCCTTCAAGGAGGTCGATCTCCTCGTTACGCCCACTGCCCCCAGCGCGGCGTTCAAGTTCGGGGAGAAGTCCAACGACCCCTTGGCCATGTACCTCTCGGACATCTTCACCATCCCGTCCAACATGGCCGGCAACTCCAGCGTTTCCATTCCCTGCGGGCTGACCCGCGCGGGGCTTCCCATCGGACTCCAGCTCATAGCGCCCCCCTTCAAGGAGGGGCTGCTTCTGCGCGCGGCCTCGGCCTGCGAGAGGTCCAGGCCTTTCCCTAGATTGAAGTTATGAACGTTAGGGAATATTCGGCCGGAGGGCTGGTCAGCCGAGAGGGCCGGCTTTTGCTCGTGCGGGTCTGCAACTTGAGCGGGAAAAAGGTTTGGACTTTTCCCAAGGGGCATCTGGAGAAAGGGGAAAAATCCCGGGCCGCGGCCCTGCGCGAGGTGGAGGAGGAGACCGGCTGGCGCTGCCGTATACTCAAGCCCCTCATGACCGCGCGCTACCATTTCCGCCGGAAGGGACAGCTCGTCGCCAAGCGCGTGAAGTGGTATTGGATGGAGCCCTTGGAGCGCGTGGGCCTGCCCGACGCCGAGGAGATACTAGCCGCGCGCTGGGCGGGTTTGGAGGCCAGCCGGAGGCTCCTGCGCTATCCCAGCGATTTGGATCTTTTGGAGCGGTGCCTGGCTCCCGGAGGGTGCCTGGCACCGGGAGGGGATGCATGAACGACCTATATGAGATGGTGGTGGGCCTCGAGGTTCATTGCCAAGTCGCCACCAAGACCAAGCTGTTCTGCGCCTGCTCGACCGACGGCTTCGGGGCCGCGGCCAATAGCCGGGTCTGCCCCGTGTGCACGGGCCAGCCGGGGGTGCTTCCCGTGCTCAACCGCAGGGCGGTGGAGCTGGCCTTCCAGGGCGCCCTGGCCTTGGGCTGTCGCTTGGCGGAAAGCTCGATCTTCGCGAGGAAGAACTACTTCTACCCCGATCTGCCCAAGGCCTACCAAATTTCCCAATACGAGGAACCTTTCTCCAGGGACGGAAGCCTCGAGATTAAGCTCAAGGACGGCACCGCCAAAGTGATCCGCATCCACCGCATCCACATGGAGGAGGACGCGGGCAAGCTCCTCCATTCGATAGGCGCCCAGGAGCTCGACTATTCTTTGGTGGACTTCAACCGCGCCGGCACCCCGCTGGTCGAGATTGTCTCCGAGCCCGACATCCGAGGCTCCGAAGAGGCCTACGCCTACCTGTCCGCCCTCAAGGAGGTCATCCAGTACGCCGGGGTTTCCCGCTGCGACATGGAAAAGGGGGAGATGCGCTGCGACGCCAATATTTCGGTGCGTCGGGCGGGGGAGGGGAAATTCGGCACGCGCGCCGAGATCAAGAATCTCAACTCCTTCAAGGGAGTGCGCGACGCATTGGAATACGAGTTCCGCCGCCAAGTGGAGCTCGTGGAAGCCGGCGGGCGCGTGGTCCAGGAGACGCGGCTATGGGACTCCGTAAACATGGTCACGGTCTCGATGCGCTCCAAGGAGGAGGCCCACGATTACCGCTACTTCCCCGATCCCGACTTGATTGCTCTCAAGGCCGAGCCGGAGCGGCTTAAGAAGCTCAAGGCCGAGCTGCCGGAGCTGCCCGCCGCGCGGCGTTCTCGCCTCGAGAAAGAGTACGGCCTTTCGCCCTATGACGCCGAGGTCCTGACCTCCAGCCGGGAGCTTTCCGATTATTTCGAGGCCGCGGCCAAGGCAAGAAGTCCGGCGCTGGCCAAGACGATCGCCAATTTCATCACGACGGACCTTTTGGGAAGGCTTAACGCGGGAAATAAGGCGATCGAGGAAGCCCCGGTCAGCGCCGGCCATTTGGGCGAGCTCGCGGGCCTCATCGGCGACGGGACCTTGTCGAGCAAGCTTGCCAAGGACGTTTTCCTTAAAATGTGGGAAACGGGAAGGGATCCCAAGGATCTCGTCCGGGACCTAAGTCTTGTCCAAGTCACTGACGAGGGCCAGATCCGGGCTTGGGTCCGCGAGGCCTTGGCGGCCAATCCCCGCGCGGCCGAGGATTTAAAGGGCGGCAAGGACAAGGCCATCGGTGCCATCGTGGGCTCGGTCATGAAGCTTTCCAAGGGCAAGGCCAATCCCGCCTTGGTCCAACGCCTTATTAAGGAACAAGTCCAGGCATGAAATCCGGTTTTTTCGCGGCCGCTTGTCTGTGCTTGGCCCATGCGCCGGCCCGAGCCTACGATGCGGTGCGGTTCCTGGAACCCATCCCTTTGCCAGGGGCGTCCGTGGCTGCGGCCGCCGACTCCTCTCTCCTGTATTTTGTGGACGGCAAGAAGGGCTCTCTCGCGATTTGCGACTACTCCGGCAAGCTCGTCAAGGCCTCGGCCGCGGGTTATTTGACCTCTCCCAGGGGAGCCGCCCTCGACTCCCGCGGCCGGATATTCGTGGCCGACGCCGGCGATTCAAAGATCAAGATCTTGGACAAGGACGGTAATCCGGCGGGTTCCTTCGGCGAGAAGGGCTCCGAGCCGGGCCGCTTCAAGCGTCCGGAGTCCGTGGCCGTGGGAGAGGACGGCCGGGTGTACGTGGCCGACACCGGCAACGACCGCATCCAGATTTTCACGTCGGAGGGAATCCTGCTGGGCTCTTTCGGACGCTCGGGCAAGGAGCCGGGACAGCTGCGGCAGCCCGCCAAGGTCATGGTGGACGCGGCCGATTTCGTCTACGTTCTCGACCGCGGCAACGAGCGCGTCCAAAAATTCGACCCGTCCGGACGCTTCGTCAAGGAATATTCCCTGCCGGGAAGCGACTTCGTCCTCGATTCCTACGGCTTGCTTTACATCCTCGACGCCAAGAACGGCAAGATCGTGGAGGAGAACGCCCAGGGCCTCATCTTGGGCCGTTTCGGAAGCTGGGGCTCGGGCCCCGGGCAGTTCAAGGACCCCCAGGCCCTGTTCCTATCTCCCCGGGGAGAGGTTCTCATCCTCGATTCAGGCAACAACCGCGTTCAAAGGGTCGAGGTGGTCAATAAGCAGCGCGGGGCCAAGATCGCGGCCCGGGCCGCGGCCAAATTCTGGGCTTCCGGTCCCTCTCGGTCTTGGAAATTCACGGCGCAGGTCCTGGCTCCCTATGGGGGAGAGCTTTACGCCTATTTGCCCGAACCCGGCAAATTCGTGCTTCTGGACGGCGAGGGCAAGGAGAAGGCGCGCTTTTCCGGTAAAGAGTCCTCCGCCACCAAGGATGCGGCGGGCTTGGCGGCCAGCGCCAAGTTCGGGCTTTTCGTTGCGGATGGATCCGGCGACCGGCTCCAGCTTTTCGGCCTTGACGGCTCTTGGAAGGCCAATTTTGCCCAAAGCACGGGATTTTTCGACAGCAAGAAGAAGGAGGGGCGCGTGCGCGCCCCCCGCGGGCTTGCCATCAACGAGGAGGGCACGGTTTACGTCGCGGACTCGGGCAACCGGCGTATTGACGCCTTCAGCCCCGAGGGGGTCTTCCTGTTCGGGATCGGGCCGGCAGTCGGATCCTACGAGCTCCAGGAGCCAGCGGCCGTGTCTTGGGACGCCGAGCGCGGTTTTCTCTACTTTTTGGACCGCGGGCTTAAGAAAGTCTTCAAGTGCGAGCCCTCCGGCGCCTTGGCCGCGGCTTGGGGGGAGGCCGGAACGGGTCCCGGGCAATTCCTAGATCCGGTTGCGCTGGCCTTCGACGGCCGGGGTTTTCTCTACGTCCTGGATGGCAAGCTCCGACGCGTCTCGGTGTTCTCCAAGGATGGGCAATGGCTGAGCGATCTTTTCACGGGGGGTAGTCTCGAAAGAGAGCTTTCCGCTCCCGTGGCTCTTGCTGCGCAGGATTCGAGGCTCCTCATTTCCGACAAAGGAAAGGGGCGTATCCTTTCCTTCGACATCCATCCCTTTTTGGCGGCTCCGGCCCAGGTCTCGACCGCGTCGGTGGAGGGCACGGCGACTCTTTCCTGGCGGGTGCCGGAGGACGGCTGGCTTTCCGGCTACCGCGTCTACCGCGCCACGGCGGCCGAAGGGCCCTACCAGGATCTGGGGGAGGCTCGCGAGGGGAAGTTCACGGATTCGGCGGTGACGGCCTACTCCTCCTATTTCTACCGCGTCGCGGCCGAGGCCAAGACCAGAGACGTCGGTCCGTTGGGCGTCCCGGTCGAGGTTGTAGTGGCCGGAGCTTTCAACCAGCCTCCCATCGCTTTCTCCACGGTCGCGGTGGGCAACATCTTCTCGGCCAATTACAAATGGTATTTGAAGAATCCCATGGGAGCCGTTTCGGTTTCCAACAACGTCAACGCGGCTTTCCAGAACGTGAAGCTGAGCTTTCGCCTCAAGGATTTCATGGACTTCGGCTACGACACGGAGATCAAGAGGCTCGAGCCTTTGCAGACGGTCGAGGTTCCTCTCATCGCCACGCTCAACAACAAGGTCCTGGAGGTGACCGAGGACACCCCGATCCAGGCAGAGCTCTCCCTGATGTATTATGAGAACGGAAAGGCCCAGACCTTGTCCTTGACCAAGCCCTTGAGGGTCTATTCCCGCAACGCCATAACCTGGGATCGCCCCGAGCGCATCGCCAACTTCGTGACCCCCAAGGACCCTCCGGTGCTGGAATTCGCGCGCGAGGTCTTGCGCCAGGCGCCGCAAAGCCCTCATGCCGAGGCCTTGAATCCCAGCCTGGCCACGGCTCTTCGTTTGTGGGGGGCCCTGTCGGAAACGGGGGTCAAATTCCTCGCCAACCCCGGCAATCCCTACGAGAAAGTTTCAGAGGACCCGAGCTTTCCCGTGGACTACACCCAGTTCCCCCGGGAGACCTTGAAGCGCAAGAGCGGGCAATGCGACGATCTGGCCGCCATGATCATCTCGATGCTCTTCGCCAGCCAAGTCCGCGCCGCGGCCTTGGATTACCCGGGGCACATGGCCTTGATGCTCGATCTTGAGGCGTCCGATTTGACGGAGGCGGGACTTCCGGAGGAGTTCCTGGTTTGGCATGATGGGAGCTACTGGCTTGCCCTGGAGCCCACCTTGCTTGGTGAGGATTTCCTTGAGTCCGCGCGCAAGGCCGCCTACGCCTATAAGGCCGAGAGCGCCAAGGGCAAGGCCCGGGTCATCGACATCCAGAAGGCTTGGGGAGAATTCGAGCCCGCCACCATGCCCTCCAGCGATTGGAGCGCGGAAGTCCCGCCGCTGGAGGCCCGCCAACAAAGATTCTCGCGGGAGGCCCAGGCCATCCTCCAAGAGCGCTACCGTTCTCTAAAGAAATATTACGCCGCGGAGCTCGAAAAAAATCCGGGCGACGCCGATCTTTGCGTTGAATCGGGGCTTCTCGAGTACCAGGCAGGCAACCTCGAGGCCGCCGCCGGCGAGTTCCAAAAGGCCCTGGCGCGCGACCCCCATAGCGCCGCGGCGATGAACAATCTTGGAAACCTCTCTTTCTTGTCGGCCGAATACGACAAGGCCGAGCCCTACTACCTGAAGGCGGCCCAGGCCGACGACTCCGACCCCGAGATCTGGCTCAACTTGGCCAAGACCTCGCTCAAGCTCAAGAACCGGGAAAAGGCCGAGCAATACGGCAGAAAGGCGGTTGCCTTGGAGGCCAATCTGGCTCCTTCCGTGGACACTCTCTTGAAATAAACTGAATGACCGATTGAAAGGAGAATCTATGCTCAGAATCATTATGGCTATGTTGTTGCTGATCTCAGGGGTGATGGGAATCTCGCATGCCGAGGAAAGCTCGAAGATCGCGTCCCTTAAATCCTGGTTCCAGCATTTAAAGGAAGGATTGTCCGAGTCCGCCGTGGCGGACCGCTACCAGAAGGGGGCCAAGGTCACCGCGGTGGCCGCGGTGAGGGGCAGCCCCCAAGAGGCCGTCAATCCCGACAAACCGGCCTGGAAAACCGGCAAGAAATCCAAGAAGGACGCCCTGTGCCGCGCGGAGATGCGGGAGCTGTCCCAGGTCGCGGATTTTGCGCTTGAGGGAAAGACGGCCGAGGCCGAGCAGACTTTCGCTGCCTTCAAGGCCGCCCACCCCAAGCCCCTGCTCGCCAAGGAAGTCCAGGAGATCGAGGCCAAGCTCGCCGAGCTTAAAGCCGCGCGGTAGTAGGCGCTGTGCCCCAGGGCACAGCGCAGAGGTGGGATTTCGGCCGCAAGTTATCCACCAAAACTTCCAGAGAAGTTTGGTGGATAACGTCTAGTCCTACCGGCAACGGCCCAAGGAACGACAAGGAAAACGGACTAAAACACGACTACAACGGCAACAGAAGACCGGACATTTTAACTTTCGATTGACACAGAATTTCAGACCACTTGACAAAAAACCACCGTAGATCAATACTGGGGCATGATAAAAGTTATCTTAATAGGCATCTCATATTTTTGGGCGGTCAACAGTCATGCTGAGAACGTGTGCAAGTCCATGCACCCGGACAAATATGATGCTGCATGTAACAAGCTATTTGAAAGATATGACGGCCCGTGGTGGAAAAGTTTAGGCCACAGCAGCGTGGACTTTACTTTGATACGCACAGAAAAACAGAACGATGGGCAAATTCTATACAAAATTTCTGGAACCGTACCAGAAGACTTGGGATATGCCGGGGCTCCGGCGGATAAACGGTTTGTAAAAGAATTGGCCAAAAGCGTTGATTGCAACCTCTTTAT
The DNA here is from genome assembly GCA_016218575.1 of Elusimicrobiota bacterium. Classification (NCBI taxonomy): domain Bacteria; kingdom Pseudomonadati; phylum Elusimicrobiota; species Elusimicrobiota bacterium. Next base: position 50,899 of record JACRDN010000011.1, on the reverse strand, counting down.
GTCGGGATATTCAAAACGCTGCACAGATCACAACGGCGCGAATTGGGCAATGCGGAGTGAAAAAATCTCTTCCATCATGCGTAAGTATGGAATAAGAATAAATCCTTATTCGCGTGAATTGCATATCAAGAACTGGGTTGGAAACCTTGGCCATCCCAAATATGTCTCACTTTCCTTAGTGGGGGATAAAACTGACAGCATGAGAATCGTTATCGCGAACCGGGATCACTATGTGGAATTGGGGGAGGAAGTCAAGGCAGCTTGCGCATTTGAAATAGTGGAGATTGATAACGGCGATGTGCATTATGGTGATAATTGGAAAAAATGTGTCTCAAAAATAGAGAATTGATTCCGCATGACGACTTTTTCGGCGTAGCGCAGAGGTGGGATTTCGGCCGCGAAGTTATCCACAAAAATTCCCGGGAAGTTTTTGTGGATAACTGGGCTATCCAGCCCGCTTGAGGCGCTCGAGGATGCCGGTCGTGGAGCAGCCCTTCTTGAGAGCGATGACGGCGACCTTGCCGGCGAACTGGCGCCCCGCGATCTGGTCCTTGCGGTAGTCCCCGCCCTTGACCAGGACGTCGGGGCGGATCTCGGAGAGTATCTCGGCCGGGGTGTCCTCTGCAAAGCCCACCACCGCATCCACGCACGTCAGAGCCGAGAGCACGGCCGCGCGGTCCTCCCATGCGTTGATGGGGCGCTCGGGGCCCTTGCCCAGCCTTCTTGCCGAATCGTCCGAGTTGAGGCCTACGATCAGGACGTCCCCGAGCCGGCGGGCTTTTTGCAGGAGCTCGACGTGTCCGGCGTGGAGGATGTCGAAGACCCCGTTGGTGAACACCACCTTTTTGCCTTCCCAGCCCCAGAGCTGGCGCAAAGTCAATAACTTCTTTAAAGACTTTACCTTCATCGGCCGCTCCGCGGCCTCATGCGTGGGCCTTGGGGGCCTTTGGAAACAGCGCTTCCTCGATAAGTCCGCACCAGACCTGGATCACGGCGATATGGGCCTCCTGGATGCGCGCGACCGTGGTCGAGGGAACGCAGATGCATAGGTCCACCAAGGGCTTCATGCGGCCCCCGCTTTGCCCCGAGAGCCCCAAAGTGAAGAGGCCGAGCTTCGCGGCGGTCTCGACTCCGCGCAGAACGTTGGGGGAATTTCCCGAGGTGGAGATGGCGACGGCGATGTCGCCGGGTTTGGCGTGGGCCTCGAGCTGGCGGGAAAAAATCTGCTCGTAGCCGAAGTCGTTGGCGATCGAGGTCAAATCCGAGGTGTTGACCGTTAGCGCCAGGGCCGGGAGGGGCGGGCGATTTCTCGCAAAGCGCCCCACCAGCTCGTCGGCGAAATTCTGGGCGTCGCAGGCCGAGCCTCCGTTTCCGAAAGACAGGATCTTATTGCCGCGGCGGTAGGCCGCGATCAGGGCCTGGGCCGCCCGCTCCAAGTCCGGCGCCAAAGCCGCCGTGCGCGAAAGCACCCGCGAACTCTCCTTTAGCTCCGAGGCGATTTTGAGCTTAAGATTGGTGGGCATTGAGGGTCTCCGTGAAATGGGTGTCGAAAACGCCTTTCTGGAAATCGGGGTGCGCCAGCACCCGGGTGTGGAACTCTGCCGTGGTGGAAATGCCTTCAATCTGAAGTTCTGAGAGCGCCCGCAGCCCCCGGCGGATGGCGGATGGACGGCTCTCGGCCGAAACGATGAGCTTTCCCAAGAGGCTGTCATAGTAGCTCGGGACCGTATAGCCGGGGTAGATGTGCGAGTCGAACCTCACCCCGGGGCCGGAAGGGACGAAGACGGAGCGGATGCGGCCGGGGCAGGGCGCGAAATTGCGCGCGGGATCCTCGGCGTTGATGCGGTGCTCGATGGCGTGCGCGCGTATTTGGGAAGCCCGGTTTTGGTCGAAGGGCAGCGCTTCGCCTTGGGCGGCCAGGATTTGCGCCACCACGAGGTCGAGGCCCGTCACGAGCTCGGTCACGGGGTGCTCCACCTGCAGGCGGGTGTTGACCTCGATGAAATAGAACTTTCCATCGCGGTCGAGCAGGAACTCGACGGTGCCGACGTTGACGTAGGCGCTGGCCTCGACGAGACTCAAGGCCGCCTCCTGCATCTTGGCGCGGGTCTCGGGGCTCACCGCGGGGGAGGGGGATTCCTCGAGGAGCTTCTGGTGGCGGCGCTGGACCGTGCAGTCTCTCTCCGGGAAGGCCACGGCGTTGCCGCGAGCATCGGCCGCGACCTGTATCTCCACGTGGCGGGGATGCTCGATGAATTTCTCGATGTAGACCGAGCCGTCCTTGAAGGCGGCCTCGGCCTCGTTCCGGGCGAGCTTGAGCTGGGCCTCCAGCTCCTCGGGTTTTCGCACCAGGCGCAGGCCCTTGCCCCCGCCGCCGGCCGCGGCCTTGACCATCACCGGAAACCCCACGGCCGCGGCCTCTCTCATGAAATCATCGTCCACGAGGCCCTTGGTGCCGGGGACCACGGGCACCCGGGCCTCCCGCGCCAGGGCCTTGGCCTCGCTCTTATGCCCAAGCCTGCGTATGGCCCGCCCGGGCGGGCCGATGAAGACGAGTCCGGCCTCGGCGCAGGCCTCAGCGAAGTCGGCGTTTTCCGAGAGAAATCCGTAGCCGGGATGGACGGCATCGGCGCCCGTGATCTTGGCCGCGGCGAGTATCGCCTCTTGGCTCAAGTAGCTGAGAGTGGAGGGTGCCGGCCCTATGCACACGGCCTCGTCGGCCATGCGTACGTGCAGGGATTCGCGGTCGGCCTCGGAGTACACGGCCACGGATTTCAGCCCCATCTCCCGGCAGGCCCTTATGACGCGAACCGCGATCTCGGAGCGGTTCGCGATGAGTATTTTCTTGATCATCAGGTCTCGATGAACAGGAGAGGCTGCCCGTATTCCACGGGGCCGCCGCCCTCGACCATGACGCGCGCCACTCGTCCCGCGCAGGGGGAAAGGACCTGGGCCACGGCTCCCTTGCCCTTTTCGATCACTCCCAAAACGTCTCCTTCTGACACGGCCGCTCCTTCCTCGGCCTTGCGGGCCCGGCCGAGTTCGCTCCACTGGAATATCCCCACCGCGGGGGCGCAGACCGGGCGGTAGCGGCTGGGCGGGATCGGGAAATGCGGGGCTTGGGCCTCGCCCGCGGAGGAGAAGGAGAAGCCCTTGGCCCCGTCCTTGAAGCTGACCTCGATGAGATCCGTGGTCTTGATCCAGGAGATGATTTCCTTGAGGTGGTCTGTTTTCATAGTTTTATCAGTCCGGCTTGGAGTGGGTCAAAAGGAATGGGGAGGAGTTCTTTTAGAGTAACATGGCGTACGCGCCGCTGGCCGTTTCTCAAGTTTATGTCCACCAGGTAGAGTTCTAGCTCAGGTGCGGCGAACTCCGCCAGCACCTGCCGGCAGGCCCCGCAGGGGGTGGAGAGCCGGGCCGCCACGCACACCGCGGCCAATCGGACGCGCTTGCGGCTCATGGCGTTGAAAACGGCGACTCTCTCGGCGCATAGGCTGAGCCCGTAGGAGGCGTTTTCGATGTTGCAGCCGGTGAAGAGCTCTCCATCCTCGGTGAGCACCGCGGCTCCCACTGAGTAGCGGGAATAAGGGCAATAGGCATTCTTGCGGGCCGAGACCGCGGCTTCGATAAGTTCGGTGTGCGGGTGAGTTCGCTTAGGCAACCTTTTGTCCATTTCGCACATCAAGGAGTGTCCTTATCTCCGCCTCGAACTTGTGCCGGAGCTTTTCGCGCTCGGCCCGGGGGAGGAAGAGGTGGTCGGTCGAGTCCGTGGAGAGCCGGGCGACCTCCTCCAAGGTAAATCCCAGCCTCAGCGCCTCCGCGTACTCGTGGGTCAGGTCTATGCCCAGGACCCCGCGGTCGTCGGTGTTGAAAGTGATCGGGACCCCGGCCCGGTGGAAGGAGAGGGCCGGGTGGCTCTCGAAGCTGGGCACGGACTTGGTCCTTACGTTGGAGCTGATCCCGATCTCGAGGGGGATCTTGCGCCGCACCACCTCCCGCAGGAGGGACTCGTCCTCCATGAGGTGGATGCCGTGGCCGATGCGCTCGACCTGCAGGTCCAAAGCCGCGGAGAGGTTGGCGGTGCCCACGGTCTCGCCCGCGTGGCAGGTGGTGTGTATCCCGAGCTCCCGAGCTTCCTCGTAGAAGGACGCGTACTGGGAGGTGGGGTAGCGGGCCTCGTCTCCGGCGACGTCGAGGCCCACCACGGCGGGCTCCTCTGGCTTGGCGTCGGCGTCGAAGAATTTCTTGAGGGTTTCGAAGGCCCGGCGGTTCTCCTTGGGCCCATGCGAACGAAAAAGACAAATGATCACCGAGCTCGTGGTCCCGAAGTCCTTAAAGCCCGCCTTGAGACCCTTAAGCGTGGCCTCGACCACCTGGTCCGTGGAGAAGGAGGCGGTGCGCAGAAGCTCCGGCGCAAAGCGCGCCTCTACGTGCCGTATGTTGTCGGCCGCGCAGTCCTCCACGAGCTCGTAGGCGGCGCGCTGGGCGGCCTCTGGATGGCAAAGCACCGGCAGGAGAAGCTCGAAGATGTCTATGAACTCCTTGAGGGAGCGGCAGCTCTCCGGGACCTGGACGAAGGGTGTTAGCTCCGCTACGTTGTCGGCCGGCATCTCCACGCGGTAGCGTTGGGCGAGTTCCAAGACCGTGGCCGGCCGCAGAGAGCCGTCCAAGTGGCAGTGGATGTCTGTTTTAGGCAGGAGTCGCAGGATGTCTTTCATGGCTTGATGTATTTCCCGACTAAGAGGGAGAGTTTTTTTAATATTTTTTTGTTCATGGACTTGGGATTGGTGAAGATAGCGCCCTTCAAAGCCTCGGCGCAGGGGCAGTTCCGCGGGCGCTCGGCGGCTTGGCCCACGGCCTCTTCCAGGAGGCGCCGGGCGTTGTTCACGTTGGCAAGAAGATTCTCGACCACCTTGTCGCTGGAGACCTCCTCGCCCTCCTTCCAGCAGTCGTAGTCCGTGACCAAGGCCACGGTGGAGTAGCAAATCTCCGCCTCCCGGGCGAGCTTGGCCTCGGGAAGAGCGGTCATTCCGATCACGGAGTAGCCCATTTTGCGGTGGAACTCGGACTCGGCCTTGGTCGAGAAGGCGGGGCCCTCCATGCAGATGTAGGTCCCGCCCCAGTGGGCGGTGATCCCGATGCGCTCGGCTACGCCGTGGAGGAGGCGCGACTGCGCCAGGCAAAAGGGCTTATCAAAGGCGACATGGGCCACGATTCCCTCCCCGAAGAAAGTGGAGGGGCGGCCCTTGGTCTCATCGGCGAGCTGGTCCGGGAAAACAAAATGTCGGGGAGGCAGCTCTTCTTTAAGAGAGCCGACCGCTCCGATCGAGATGATTTTTTCAATCCCCAGGGATTTCAGGGCGTAGATGTTGGCGCGGCTGTTGAGCTCGGAGGGAAGTAGGACATGGCCTGGGCCATGCCGGGGCAGGAAGGCGCAGGGGACCCCGCGCAGCTCTCCAACGCGAATCGGGCCGGAGGGCGGGCCGAAGGGGGTTTTCACGTTCAAAGAGCGGGCCTTGGAGAAGCTGGCCATTTCATAAAGCCCGCTGCCTCCGATCACCCCAATGAGGCAGCGGGCGGGGCGCGTGTCTTTTTTCGCGATGTTTTTCATGATGCCTGTTCCTGGAGATAGGCCTTCATGAGATTCGGGTAGATTGGGAATCGCCCGCACAGTTTCTTCACCTCTTGGCGCAGGGCCTTGAGCTTTGCGTCATCCTGGCGGGCGGCGACGGCTTCGGCGATGAGCTGGGCGATGAGGTCCATCTCGGGCTCGCCCATGCCGCGGGTGGTGACGGCCGGGGTGCCGATGCGCACGCCAGAGGCGATAAAGGGCTTCTGGGGGTCGTAGGGGATGGCGTTCTTGTTCACGGTGATCCCGGCCTTGTCCAGGGCTTCCTCGGCCTCCTTGCCGGTGGTGTTCTTGGGGCGAAGATCGAGTGAGAAGAGGTGGCAGTCCGTGCCGCCGGCCACGACGCGGAAGCCCTGGCTTGCCAGGGCTTGGGAGAGGTGCCGCGCATTGGCGACGACGTTCCTCTGGTACTGCTTGAACTCCGGCCGCAAGGCCTCCGCAAAGCACACGGCCTTGGCCGCGATCACGTGCATGAGCGGTCCCCCTTGGGTGCCGGGAAAATTGATCTTGTCCACGGCCTGGGCGTGCTTGGCCCGGCAGAGGATGAGCCCGCCCCGGGGGCCTCGCAAGGTCTTGTGCGTGGTGCTGGTGGTAAAATCCGTGAAGGGGACTGGGGAGGGGTAGACTCCCGCCGCGACCAAGCCCGCGTAATGGGCCATGTCCGCCGCGAAATAGGCCCCGATGGAGTCGGCGATTCTCTTGAGCCGGGCCCAATCGAAGACCCGGGAGTAATTGGACGCTCCCGCGAAAATCATCTTGGGCTTGTGCTCCTGGGCCATGCGCTCGGCTTCGTCGTAGTCTATGAGTTCGGTCTCGCGGCTCACGTTGATGGGCACGATCTTGAAGAACTTTCCGGAGAAGTTCAGGGGATGCCCGTGGGAGAGGTGCCCTCCGTGGGCGAGGTTCAAGCCCATCACCGTGTCGCCTGGAGAGAGCACGGAGAGGTACATGGATATGTTGGCCTGGGTCCCGGAATGGGGCTGGACGTTGGCGTGCTCGGCCCCGAAAAGCCGCTTGGCCCGTTCGATCGCCAAGGTCTCCGCCACGTCCACGAACTCGCAGCCGCCGTAGTAGCGCTTGCCGGGGTAGCCCTCGGCGTATTTGTTGGTGAGAAGGGAGCCCTGCGCCTCCAGCACCGCCTCCGAGGCGTAGTTCTCCGAGGCGATGAGCTCCAGGTTTTCGGCCTGCCTGCGGGCCTCGCCGGCCAGGGACGCGAAGAGCTCGGGGTCTTGGTCTTTTAAAACATTCATTTCAAATCCTCGCCAACACGGCACGCTTTGTCAAGGAGGCGAGAGACGGCCTCCTTTATTTTCGCACAGCACTGCGCGTAAATCGGGTCGGGCCAGCCGATGGGGTCCTCTATGTTCTCGTCGCCGAGGCCGGCGTAGGCGCGCAGGAGGAAGGTCTTTGCCGCCGCCTCGGGGTGGCGCTTCAGGACGGTCTCTCGGTGCCCCGAGGTCATGACGAGAACCAGGTCGGCCCAATCGAGAAGGTCCTTGGTCGCGGGCTGGGGGGTGTGCTCGAACTGGCGGATTGCCTCCCTCTCCATGGCCGCGAAGACGCCGGGGGGGATCTGAAAATCGGGATGGGCCGCCACGCCGCAGGACTTGGCTTCGACGGGAAGGCCCCTCTCGGCGGCGAGCTTCTTGGCCAGGAGCTCGGCCATCACGCTGCGGCAGCTGTTGCCCGTGCAGATGAATAATAAATTCTTTTTATTCAAGCGGTCGAGCTCTCCTTTAAAGCCTTGTGAATCTCCTCCGCCGCGACGACGCCCTGGCGGAGTATTCGCGGGGCCGTGTTACCGGCGTCCACCATAGTGGACTCACGGCCAGGGACGGGTCCCGCGTCTATGATGAAATCGGCCAGGCCCTGGAATTGCCGGGCGACCTCGGCGCCCTCGGTGAGGGCGGGCGAGCCAGAGAGATTGGCGCTGGTGGAGACCCAGGGAATTGCCGAGGCTTCCAAGAGCTTGAGCAGAAGCGGGTGCCCGGGCACGCGGATGGCCACGGTCGGGTATTCGGCGAAGGTCAGGAGCCTGCCTTCCTGGGTGGGGCGCAGCGCCAGAGTCAGGGCCCCCGGCCAGAACTTGCGGGAGAGAGCCTCGGCCGCGGGGGTCCACTCGACCCAGCGCCGGGCTTCTTGGGCCGAGGAGACGAGGATGGGCAAGGGTTTCAAGGAGCTTCTCCCTTTAATCTGGTAAATTCTTCGCGCCGCGGCCTTGACGAGGCCGGTCGAACCCAGGCCGTAGACCGTGTCCGTGGGGAAGGCGATTATTTTGCAGGCCTTGGCCGCCTCGGCCAAGAGATGGACGGCCTCTGGGGAGAGCTCTTCCCCTGGTTTAAGCCGAATGATCGTCGCGGGCATGATTCTTCTCCGGGTGCGTCATGACGACGAACTCCCCGAGAATTTGAGGCCGCTCCTCGAGGATGCGCCGGACCTCGGCCACAGTTCCGTGCAACCACTCCTCGTGCATTTTGGAGAGCTCGCGCACCGCACAGGCCCGGGCCGAGGGCCCGAGCACCATCTCGGCATGGGCGAGGAGCTTCACGACTCTGTGGGGGGACTCGTAGATCACCAAGGTCTTCCCCAAGGCTGCGGCTTGGGCTAAGATTCTCTTCTGCCTCGTCTCGGAACGGGGCAAAAAGCCCAGAAAGACGAAGGAGTCGGCCGGAAGGCCCGAGCCCGCCAGAGCCGCCGTCACAGCACTCGGCCCCGGCAGGGCCGTCACCGGGAGCCCGGCCTGCCGCGCCAGGCAGACCACCTTGCCTCCCGGATCGGAGATTCCGGGCAGGCCTGCGTCAGAGACCAAGGCGCAGTTCTGTCCCTGCCTCAAGCGCCCGAGAAGCCCCTCCACGCTGCGCGGATCCTGTTCGTGGTAGCGATAAAGCGGCGTCGGAATGCCGAAGTGGGACATGAGGTTCCGGGTGCGCCGGGTATCCTCGCAAAAAACCCCCGCGACCTCCTTGAGCACTTTCACCGCCCGCGGGGGCATATCCTCCAGGTTTCCGAGGGGAGTCGGGACAATATAAAGCATTTATCAAGATTAGCAAATTTGGAAGTGGGGCTAATCTCCGGTGACGGCGGTGCGCCTTAACGAATAGCTCGTTCTGCGAGCAGGCCTGGGAAGCCTGGCTCAAGCGGGCAAAATAAGAGCTCCCTGGCGCTATAGGTCTATTGTCCCTTCCCTAAGGTACCAAATGTCTCATGTGGGAGAATAGATGCTCGGCTAAAATGTATTCATGGCAATTATCGGCTATTTCCCGCGCGTCAGCGCTCTGGCCGCAAGCCTGCAGCTTATATCCTCCGGGCCGGCCTTTGCCGCGCGTACACATCTGATTTCCGCGCCTGAAACCAGGCCGCTTCCAACCGTTGTTTTGCCGGAGTGTTTTCTAAGCAATTACAATTTCACCCGCTTCAACATGCCGGCAAACATTTCCGTTGAACCCCACCCAGCGCTCCTGAAGGCATTGCAAAAAGCCTTCCAGGTCAACCCCTCCCAATCGTTCCCTATGTCCTTCTCCCAAGTTCAATCCATGGCTCAGGGAGCTCAACTCAATGCCCCAGCCGCCCTTGCGGGCTACGATGGGAACGCCGTGAGCAATGACTACATGGCGCGCGCGCTATTTATCGCATCGCTCGATCTCAGCGACGGCCCCCGAGTCGACGACTTCTATCGGCGTCTAGAAGCCGGGACGCCGGTCGCGCTGGCAGCGATGCAGGCTGGCCTGGCGCAGCGCGAGCCGCTGCGAGCATCCGACGCCGGCGTCTCAGCGCCAGGAACGCGGATGCTGGCAAACGCTCGTTCCGCCGCCGCCTCCTCCTCCTCTCCCGATGATCAGGCTTTGGCGCGCGGTTATGTCGCCACGGTCAATACGACGGCTGATTATGCTCTCAGTCAGCGCGCGGCAGAATCCCTCGTCCAGTTGGCGCGACGCTTCCCCGACGCGGAGTTCCAGACGATGATCGTCCAAGGGCTGATTCAAGGCAACCCCCCGCCGCTTCCCTGGCTCTCGCTCGTTCCAGGCACTCTCCAGGATATCGCTCAAGAGTCCCCTCATGTCGAGGTCAAAGCGGCCGTCATCGAAGGGATTTTGAAGAACATCGGTCTTTTCCATGTTCGTCTCTTGACCCACAGCCTCCTCGCCGACGGCTTCTTCGCGAGGAACTGCATCATGGCCGTTCGTTCGCTGGCGCGAGACGGCCATAATCATTATCTTGCCCGCCTGGCGATCACGGCGCTTCGGATCTTTCGCCACGAGGCGCTCGACACCGCGCGCCACGATGCGGCCAGACACTCTTGGGCTTTCCACCCGAGTTGGATCAGCCGGTCCCTTGCGGAGTTCGACCGTCGATTGGCGCGCAAAGCCGGGATCCGACGCATCGACCGCGCGATCGCGGATATTGAGGCCATGCTGACCGGCACGAGAGCAAAACACAAGGCGATTTCGGTGGTGCGCCGCTGCCTCGAGCTAGTTCTCGGGCACCGGGTGTTTCATGCCCGTACCTCGGCGGGTCCCGACGCGTCCTCCGTCGCGGGCCCAAATCTCGCGCTTGATTCTGCGAGGAGCAATTCGAGCGCTGTTTTTTAGAGCTGTCTTTGTCCCCGGTCGCCAGGGAGTTCCGGTGGGGACTCGTTCTCGTTCCAGCTCGTCGATCAGGATTTGGGCGGCGGTGGAATAGAAACGATGTAGTACCAAAGGCCTAGATTAAAGTAGGACTTTTTTGCGTTTTTTTTTGCCCGAAGGGCCCCTGCGCGGTTGGAGGCCGCGAGGCACACTCTGTGGACGCAGTTTAAGGAGGAATATACATGAAACGAATCGTTGTTCGGTCTATGTTGGTTGCTCTATATTCGTCGTTTCTGTCGCCCGCGGGATACGCGCAATCCTTTGCCGGGAAAGAAGCCGATATACAGGTGGCGCATATCGTGGGCCAAGCGCATAAACTGCCCAGCTTGACTGGTTATCGGCTGCGAGCGAGGCGGATTGCGAATGATTCATCTGGGAATATCAGCTATTACTGCGAAGACTCCAAGGGCAAGTCGGGGTGGAACCCGATTCGGGCAGGCCTGCTGGCGCGGACGAAGTATGGAGAGTGCCTCGGCGTCAACATTGATGACGCAGTTTCTCCTGCTCCGATGGTTAACGCCGACTTGCGGGGAGCGGTCCTCAAGGGCTTGCTGCTCTACTACAACGTGGACCTGAGCAATGCTGACCTTACCGGCGCGAATCTGATGGCCGCGAATCTGGTCGGGGTGAATAGCCTAACTCTCCTGGTCGGGACGAAGATGGCCAACGTAAACCTGGCCCATGCCTACATTGTCGGACCGGACATGACAAGGGCCATTCTTCGGGGCGCCAATTTTCAATGGGCCACCGTCGACTCTATAGTATTTGAAAAAGCCGACCTGAGGAACGCCAATTTTCAGGGAACGGATTTTTCTTTCCTGCGGAGCATGAAAGGCGCCGATTTCCGAGGCGCGGTATTCAGCGGGGCCGTCTTCCAAGGGGCTGATTTCACGGGGGCGGATCTGCGCGGGGCCGACCTGAGAGGAGCCAATATTTCCCATGACGTGCAGTTGCGGGATGCTGATCTTAGGGACGCTCTGTACGACGAATATACGAAATTCAACTCGTATATGTACGAGGCGATTGACCCCGCAAAGAAAGGAATGAAATTCATCAAATCGGGCCGCCCGCCTAAAATACGGGCGTTTCTCTGGGACAAGGTGTTTTAGCGCGGCTTTGAAGCGGCGCCGGCCTTGAGCTGCTGCAGGGCTTCCTCGCGCAGCTCGAGGTCCGGGTCGTTCTTCGAGGCCCAGTCGAGAAGAGCCCGGTACTCGGCCTCGGGCAGCATGTCCTTGAGCTGGAGGAGGGCGCCGCTCCGGGTGGCGGGGTTGGGGTGGGTTTTGACGTGCTCGACAAGGACGGGAATCGCCTGCGGGCTGTGAGAGGCGAACAGCGCCGCCGAGAAGTAGAGCTTGTCCTTCGCCGCGTCGGCAGTGGGCAAGCCTTCGTACTCTTTGAGGAGGGCCCCCACTTCCTCTTCATTCGAGCTCAGTCCCACCTTCAAGGCGATTTGATGCCTAAGCTCGGGGTCGGCCTTAGGGTCCCTGAGTATTTTCAGCATCTCCGTCCGGGTCTCGCGCAGGGCCGCGGCCGGGGTGGGGACGGTGAGGGCCTGCTTGGCCCTTTCCCGGTCCTCGGGCTTTTTGGAGCCGGACCATTGGATGATTTGGGGAAGTGATTCTTTCCAAAGGAACAGGCCCATGAGCTTGGCTACTTCGGGAGCATCCGAAGCCTTGGCCTTGATGAGGGGCAAGGCCTGGGCCGGCTCCCATTGGGCCAAAGCCGCCAAGGCCTCGTACTGCACCCACCAAGCGTTCTTTTCGGAGATCAACTGCGCGTCTTGCGGGCTTTTGAAGGCCAGGTTCTCCCGGGCGAGCCTCTTGATCAAGGGCAGGGCCGACTGGGCCCGGAGCCTCAAGGCTCCCTTGATCGCGAAAATGCGGGCCTCGGGCTCGGGTTCCTCCAGGTAGCGCGCGAAAACCGGCTCGAGGAGCGGGCTGTGCGGGCTCATCCGGGACAGCGAGCTTAAAGCGGAGTTGCGCACCGGAGCCTCGTCGAAGCGCGAGAACAGGTCGAACAAGGCCTGGACATCGCGCGGTGATTGCGGGGCGGTCTGGGCGAGCTCGGCCAGATGCCTCGCCCTCTTGTCTGGCTCGATGGACTCGCTGAAGGCGTCTCGTAGTTCGGCGACTCCTGCTATCACGGGAGTCGCCGAACTGGCGAGCAGTATGACTGGAAGTATTCGTTTCAATCTCATGAAGTTTTCCTCGTCAGTGCCTTCAGGGCCGCCTTCAGCTGGCAGAGCCGGTAGCCTGCCGAGTCCAGCACCGTCATGCGGGGTCCAGCTAGAGTCAAATCCCAGGAATTCCTGATCAGGCAAACCGCTGTTTTGTCCGCGGCTTTCCTCCTCAGGAGCTGGAGTACGGCTTTTTGTCCGGAGAAGCGCATGGCCTCGAAGCAGAAGAAAATGACGCGGGAAGCGCGTTCGACGTGTTGGGGGAGATCCCTCATATCCGTGGATTCAATCGGCGCGCGCAGAAGGCGGGTCTTGCCCCAGCCGGCTAGGCTTTCTCGGAGCATATTTTCCGGGCCTCTCGGCCCTCCCTCGAAGGTGAAGCGCTCCCGTACTTCCTTGAAATCGGGGAAAAGGACCACGGTCGGCTCGGAATCGGGGCCAAGGGGGAGGGAAATAACGCCCCGCTGGATGATGCGCACGGCTCGAGCCGCGATTTTCGCGCTTAAGAGCTCTCCTTCCCGGGCGAGCTTCGACGCGCTCGCCGGCGCCGCGCCTCCGCCGCGGAGCTTGAGGAACTTCTTCAGCCGCTCGCAGGAACGTTCGAGCACTTCGGCTCCCACCAACCCGTCCGCCGCGGCTTGCCCCAAAAGGTCGGCGGACTCCTCCTGGGCCTGGGAGTCGTGGGCGATGATGAGAAGGTCGTGCCCGGCCGCCAAGGCCTCCACGGCCGCGAGCTGGACGGGTTTGGTCCGCGTCACGGCTCCCATGCAGAGGTCGTCGGAGATCACGAGTCCGTTAAAGCCCAGCCTGCGGCGCAGGACGCCTGCGGTGATCTTCTTCGAGAACGTGGCCGCGGCCGAGTCCAGGGCCGGGTAGCGCACGTGTGAGGTCATGACGCAGTCCACACCCGCCTCCACGGCCGTCTTGAAGGGGGCCAAATGGACGCGCTCAAATTCCGAGCGGGGGATGCGGATGGCGGGAAGGTCCACGTGGGCGTCCACCGAGGCCGCTCCCTTGCCCGGGAAGTGCTTGGCGCAGGCGCCCACTCCGTGGTCTTGAAGGCCGCGGATCATGGAGGCGCCCAGGCGGCCGACCAAGGCGGGATCCGAGCCGAAGGAGCGGATCCCGATCCCGGGATTGTAGCGGGTCGTCAGCACGTCCATCACCGGCGCCAGGTTTAGTTGGATGCCGAGGCTCTTGAGCTCGAGGGCCATTTGCCGGCCCGCGGCGTAGGCCCAATCGGCGCTCCCGGCCCGGCCGAGGGCCGCGTTGCCGGGGAGCGCGGTGACTCCGCTCTTGAAGCGCAGCACCCAGCCTCCCTCGTGGTCCACGCAGAAGAGGAGCGGCCGGCCGACGCGCTGGACGAGCTCCCGGGTAAGCGCCCGGGTTTGCTCCGGGGTGTCGATGTTTCGCGCCAGGAGCAGTACCCCGCCGGCCCGGGTTTTCTTGAGGAGATCCACGGTCCTCTTCGTGGCGCGCTTGCCGTGCACGCCGAAAATGAAAAGAGAGCCAAGGTTCATGAATTAGTATACTATCACAAAATGACGGTCACGGAATTTTTCCAGAGCTCGGTCTCCTTCCTCAAAGGATTGACCCAGGATCAGGCCCATCGCCTGGCCGTGCAGACCGAGCAGTTGACCTTCAAGGGCAACCAGACCGTTCTGTTCAAGGGGACCACGGTGGACGGGCTGTACGTGGTGGCCCAGGGCAAGGTAGGGGTTTACGCCAAGCCCGACAAGGGCAAGGATATCGCTCAAATCGCGGAGCTGGGGCCGGGAGAGGTGTTCGGTGAAACCTCCATCATGGAGATGGGGACCGCCAGCGCCACCATCAAGTCCTTGGCGGCGGAAACCCTGGTTTTTATCATCCCGCAACAGGCTTTCCGCGACGTCTTGGCCGAGAACCTGGAATTCAAGGCCCGCGCCGAGGCCGTCGTCGCCTCGCGGAAGAAGCCGCCGAAGACCTCTTCTTAGCCCGGCCTTTATCCAGGACAAAGCGGTCTCGGACCGCGCCCTCGGCGTCCACGAACTCGAGCGTGAGCCGCCGTCCGTTGATCTCGATCCAGGCCAGGCCGAAGGCCACGAGCTGCTTCTCAAGCCAATCCAAGTCCGTCAGCCCGCGGTATAGGGAAGCTCCCCCGGTCCCCGCGGTGACGTACACCACTCCTCCCAGGGACTTACTGCGCTCGTAGATGTGATCGTGCCCGGCCAGGACCAGGTCCACCTTATGCTTTTGAAACACCGGCTCCAGGGCCTGGCGCAGGAAAGCGTTGTTGCCGTGGTTGAGCATCGTGGAATACAAGGGCACGTGGAGGAAAACGATTTTCCAGAGGGCCTTGGAGGCCGCGAGATCCTCCTCGAGCCAGGAAAGCTGCGCGCTTCCCGGGTCGATGGGGGCGGCGGCCTCTATATCGTAGGCCTGGTTGTCATCCAGAGCGACGAAATGCGCGGGGCCCGCGTCGAAGGAATAGTAGGCGGGCTTGCGGTGAATGCGCTGATAGGACTCCTCGAAGCGCTTTCGGCCCTTCTCCGCGCTGCGAAAGCCGTAATCGTGGTTGCCCGGGGCCGGGTAGAAGGGGAGACGGGACAGGGAGGCCGCGTAGGGCGTGAAGAATTTGGCGGGATAGTTCTCGATCTCCCCGCGGGGATAGACGATGTCTCCCGGCAATACTGCCATATCGGGGTCCCGGGTTTCGAGGACCTTGGCCACCTGGAGTTGGTTGGGCCCTCCCTTGCCGGAGTCGCCGAAGACCGCGATGCGAAGAGGCCGGGAGAGATCGGGAAGCGCGCGCCCCACCCAGGCCGCCGTGGAGCCCGGAAGGGAGTAGGAGAAAGTGGCTCCCGGCGTCAGGCCCTCGAATGTCCGGCAGTCTTCCTGGGAGGCGTCCTTCCAGCAGATCCGCGCCGAGGTAGAGGAGGCCGAGACCATGTAGGGCCCGTAGAGCAGAGGCCGGTGGGCGGCCGCTTGAGCCCCGCCGCAGAGCCAGAGGGCGACAAGAAGCGTATTTGTCATCGGCAGCGCATGGCCAGCTCGTAGCCCGAGTTGTACACCGAGAAGATGGAATCTTGGATGCGGACGACGGACCTCAGCAGGGCCTCAGCCTTGTGCCGGAAATTCTTGCTCGTGGCCCAGGAGTTCTCCGAAACCAGGCGGTGGGCCTCCACGGCGTTTAGGTAAAGGGAGTTGAGCTTGAGCTGGAGCTGCTGGATCTGTCCCAGGATGAGGAGGGCCGCCTGGTACATCTCGGAGTCCGGCAGGGCCTGGGAGGAGGCCATGCGGCAGCGCGCCGTGAGATAATAGAGGTTGTTGCGAATCTGGTCGGAACCACGGCTCAGGGTCTCGAAGTTGGCCTCGATGGTTTCCAGGCTCGGCCCCGGGTCCTCCTGGGCGAAGGCGTAGCTTAGGTTGTCATGCTGGGATTTCATGTACTGGTCTATCTGGTCGAGGTTGGCGGACTGCTGGGCGGCCTGGCCCGCGATGGCCTTGAGCACCGGGATCATGGCCGGATCGCTTTGGGCGCGGGAAAGCTTGTCGCGGGCTTGCAGGAGGGCATCGAAGAAAAAGCGCTCCTGCCAAAGGAGGGGGCTTTGCTCGGCCCGCGCCGGGGCGGCCAGGCAAAGGCCTAAAGCCGCGGCCGCCGGCAAAATCCTCACAGGATGATTATATCACTTACGCTTTACAGCCAGAGGAGCAAAAGGATAGAGTAACTTCCAATGCTGCGGCTCTCATTTGTCCTCGGCACCCGGCCCGAGGCGATCAAGCTCGCCCCCGTCATCCTGGAGGCACGACGGCGCGGGCACCGCGCCCAAGTGATCCTCTCCGGCCAGCACCGCCAATTGGCCGCGCCCTTGCTCCGATTCTTCGGGATAGCGCCCGACCTAGACCTGGGCCTCATGGCGCCAGGCCAAAGCCTGGAATCCTTGAGCGCCCGTGTCCTGGCGGCCTTGGGCCGCCGGGGGCCGCGGTTCGACCCGGACTATGCGGTCGTCCAGGGGGACACCACGACCGCCCTCATGGCCGCGTACTGGGCGTTTTGCCGCAAAATACCAGTGGCTCACGTGGAGGCGGGCTTGAGGACCAGGAACTTGGCCGCTCCCTATCCGGAGGAGGCCAATCGGCAAATGATAGATCGCATCGCCGGCGTCCACCTGGCTCCCACGGCCGAGGCGGTCCGGGCCCTGCGCGCTGAGGCAGTCGCCCCGGCGGGCATCCGCCGAGTCGGGAACACGGCCATAGACGCCCTTCATTACGCCTTGGAGCGCCTGAAGGCGGGAAACGTGCCGGACGCGGAATTGGCGCCTCGGAGGGTTTCGCGCTTTATCGAGGGGAAAACCCTCATACTGGTCACGGCCCATCGCCGCGAAAGCTTCGGCCCGGATTTGCGCCGGATCTGCGCCGGGATGAGGGCTTTGGCCGATGCCCGGCGCGACCTGCGCCTCGTCTATTGCGTCCACCCCAACCCAATGGTTCAAAGGCCGGTGGTCAGGGCCCTTGGCCGCCATCCCAGGATTCTTCTTTGCCGGCCGCTTCCTTACGCGGGCTTTGTCCAGCTCATGGAGAGGGCGAGCCTTATCATGACCGATTCGGGAGGAATCCAGGAGGAGGCCCCGAGTCTGGGAAAGCCGATCCTGGTCCTGCGCCGAGAGACAGAACGCCCGGAGGGCGTGAGTTTGGGATTGGCGCGGCTCGTGGGAAGCGATTCCCGGGAGATCAAGACGGCCGCTCTTGAGGCCCTGCGCCGGCCCCGCCGCAGCGGGCCGGCAATCCCTACGGGGACGGCCAAGCCTCACGCCGGATAGTCGACTTTTTAGAGAAACGCGCGGAGCCGGGCACCGTCGGAGCCAGGTGCCTAGAGGATATTGACATTGTGGGTGATTTCGCTTAAACTTCCCCCGCGATCATTCATGCCCGAGACTCCTGAACTCATCATCGAGAAGAAAAGCGGCTGGAAGGCGATAGATTGCGAGGAGCTGTGGCGGTACCGCGACCTTTTCTTTTTCCTGGTCTGGCGGGATGTCAAGGTCGGCTACAAGCAGACGGTCCTGGGCTTCGGCTGGGCCATTATCCGCCCCTTGGTCAGCATGGTCGTTTTCTCGGTCATTTTCGGGCGCCTGGCCAAGATGCCGAGCGACGGCGCGCCCTATCCGGTGTTCGCGTTCACGGCGTTGCTTCCCTGGCTTTACTTCTCCTCGGCCATGAGCAATTCCACGGCGAGCCTTCTTTCCAACGCCAATACCCTTTCCAAGGTCTACTTCCCGCGCCTCATCATCCCCATGACCCCGGTCCTGGTCAAGCTCATAGACCTGGCCATCACCTCCGTCATCCTCGGGTTCCTGATGCTTTGGTTCGGGGTCCAGCCCACGGCGGGGATCGTCATGCTCCCGTACCTCGTGTTCTTGATGGTCCTCACCACCGCGGGAGTGGGGATGTGGCTCTCGGTTCTGGCGGTCCAGTACCGGGACGTCAACTACGCTACCTCCTTCATCATCCAGATCCTGATGTACGTCACGCCCGTGGCCTGGCCTCTTTCTCTTGTCCCGCGCCCCTACCGTCTGTGGTACGGCCTCTATCCCATGGCCGGCGTCATCGAGGGATTCCGCTCCGCCCTTCTGGGCACCGTCGCCATGCCCTGGGATCTCATTCTCATGGGCAGCCTCTCGGCTTTTCTTCTATTTGCCACGGGAGCGCTTTATTTCAAGAGGATGGAAGGCATTTTTGCCGACATCGTATGAACGCCATCCAAGTGGACGGGCTTTTCAAGCGCTACCGCATTGGGCTCAAGGAGGAGATGAAGAAGACCTTGGTCGAGACCTTGCTTTCATGGGGGAAGGCCCCCCTGTCCCAATACCGTCGCCTGCGGCGCTTGAGTCGTTTCGAGGAGGGTGACGACGGCGAGGACGTCCTGTGGGCCCTGAGGGGCCTGTCCTTCCAGGTCGAGGAAGGGGAGGTTTTGGGCATCGTGGGGCGCAACGGGGCCGGCAAGAGCACCTTGCTCAAGATTCTGTCGCGCATCACCGAGCCCACCGCGGGGCGGGCGCGCCTGCGGGGGCGGGTGGCCAGCCTTCTCGAGGTTGGGACGGGATTCCACCCCGAGCTCACGGGGCGGGAGAACGTCTACTTGAATGGCGCCATTCTCGGCATGAGCAAGAAGGAGATCGACCGCAAGTTCGACGAGATCGTGGCCTTCGCCGAGATCGTCAGGTTCATAGACACCCCGGTCAAGCATTATTCCTCGGGAATGCGGGTGCGCCTGGCCTTTGCCGTGGCGGCTCACCTGGAGCCGGAGATACTCCTCGTGGACGAGGTCTTGGCCGTGGGGGACGCCGCCTTCCAAAAGAAGTCCGTGGGCAAGATGCAGGAGGTTTCCAAGCAAGGCCGCACCGTTTTGCTGGTCTCGCACAGCATGCCGAGCATCGCCAACCTCTGCCACCGGGCCATTCTCTTGAATGACGGCCAGATCGAGGCCGAGGGCCCCTCGCACGAGGTGATTCGTCACTACCTCTCCAAAGTCCAGAGCGGAGAGGGCGAGGCTTCCTGGAGCGACCCATCCCAGGCTCCCGGCACCGAGGAGGCGCGCCTGCGCTCCGTTAGGATACTCCAGGAGGGCTCGGACCGGGCCTTGTCCACCGTGGACATTTCCAAGGAAGTCTTGGTCGAGATCTCGTTCTGGAATTTCCAGGACAACGCGATGATCCATCCCGCTATCTGGCTCAAGGACCAGCTCGGGACCTTCGTCCTGGCATCGGGGAACGGCAAATCCATGACCGTCGGCGAGGACCCCTTGAGCGGCAAGCCCTACCCGAGGGGCTTGTTCCGGTCGGTCTGCCGGATTCCCGGGAACTTCCTCAATGAGGGGCGCTACAACATTACGGCCATCATTGGGAATTCCCACAACCAGTCTCTGGTCCTCCAGCAAGACGTGGTCTGCTTCGACGTTCAGGACACGGGCGAGATGCGCAAGGAATATCTAGGCTCCTGGGCCGGGCCGGTCGTGCGGCCTAAATTGGGTTGGCGCACCGAGCGGGTGGGGGCCTAGTGCTCTGATGGGCATTTCCCGGAGCGCGCTCAAGATACTGATGAAGGAAGCCTCCCGGCGGCGCTTCGAGGGCCGCCTTCTGACCTTGGGGAGGCAGGATGTTCTATTTTCCGAGGAGGTCCTGCGCGTCGTTGCCCGGGAGTTCGGCTTTAAGCTTGCCCAGACCGAGCCCGCGGCTCCGTCCCACAATCCGGCCTTGGCCGAGGAAGGCTGCATCGGCGACGACTGGCTTTTCGGATCCCTGGGATTCTCCGGGGTCGAGACCTTGGATTTCTCGGACTTCGAATCGGCCCGGCATGTTTTCGACATGAACAGGCCCGCCGCGGAGATTCCCGCTGGCCTGGCGGAGCGATTCGACGTGATCCTGGACGCCGGAACCATAGAGCACGTTTTCAATATTCCCAACGCCTTGGGCGGGATATTTCGAATGCTCAAGCCCGGCGGGCGGGTGATCCATATCGCCCCTTCCTCCAATCACATGGACCACGGCTTCTACATGTTCTCTCCCACTTTGTTTTGGGACTACTACCAAGCCAACGGCTTCGAGATCAACGCCATGCAGGTCTGCCGCTCCACGGGGCACTGGAAGGACGATCCCTGGCAGATCTGCGACTATTTCCCGGGCAGCCTCGACCATTTGGGGATCGGAGGGCTCGACGAGAGCGCTTACGCGGTGGTTTGCGTGGCTACCAAGGTGCCCGGCGCCACCGGGCACGTGGTCCCCCAGCAGGGCTATTACCAGCGCGCCTGGAAATCCCGGAAACTGGCTTATCAGCGCAAGCCCGCCGGGAAGCCCCGGCGGGCCCGGGTTTCCCTCATCGAGGCCGTGAAAGGGCGGATCAGAAGGCGTCCTATCCTTTACGGCGTTCTCCGTTTTCCGTTTCAGTTCGCGCGTTTTCTGAGATGGGGACCGGCCGAGCCCCCGGAGACCAAGGCCAAGAGCCTGGGGTTGAAGGTTGCCGCTTATTACTGAGGAGGCATCGTGCAATCGCGAGCCGTCGTGACCGGGGGAGCGGGGTTCATCGGAAGCCATTTGACCGAGAGACTTCTGGCCGACGGCTGGACCGTGTCGGTCCTGGACAATTTCTCCACGGGCCGCCCCGAGAACTTGGCCCATCTCCGGGAGAACCCGTGCCTCGAGGTCCATCGGGCGGACGTCTCGGACGCGGCGGCGGTTTCGGAGCTTCTGCGCGGCGCCGACGCCGTGTTCCATCTGGCCGCCTTGGCCGACATCGTGCCCTCGATCCAGGATCCCTTGGCCTATCACAGGGCCAACGTGGACGGGACCGCCGCGGTTCTCGAGGCCTCGCGGCGCCGCGGGGTCAAGCGCTTCGTCTACGCCGCCTCCTCCTCGTGCTACGGCATCCCCGACCGCTTTCCCACGTCTGAGACCGCCCCGGCCCGGCCCATGTACCCCTACGCCCTCACCAAGTACGCGGCCGAGCAGTACGTTCTTCATTGGGCCCAGGTCTACCGCTTGCCCTGCGTCAGCCTGCGCCTCTTCAACGTCTATGGGCCGAGATCTCGCACGAGCGGGACCTACGGCGCGGTTTTCGGCGTGTTCCTCGCCCAGAAGCTGGCCGGCAAGCCCTTCACGGTGGTAGGCGACGGCAGCCAAACCCGCGATTTCACCTTTGTGAGCGACGTGGCGGCGGCTTTCGTCAAGGCCGCCGAGTCCGAGATCTCAGGGGAGGTCTTCAACGTGGGCTCCGGAAGCACCACCAGCGTCAACCGGCTGGTGAGTCTGTTGAGAGGAGAGGTTGTCCGTATCCCCAAGAGGCCGGGAGAGCCCGACTGCACTTTCGCCGACACCGCCAAGATACGGGAGCGCTTGGGGTGGCGGCCGAAAATATCGTTCGAGGAAGGGGTGCGCATCATGCTTGAGAACATCGAGTGCTGGCGGGAGGCTCCGGTCTGGGAGGAGCAGAGCATCGCCGACGCGACCAAGGAGTGGTTCGCCCATCTCGGGGGTAGGCCATGAGGGGCAGCCCGAAGATCCGCACCCTGGAGGCGCTGGCCCCCGTCCTTGCGCGGGCGCGCTCCCGCAACAAGAGAATCGTCCTCTGCCACGGGGTGTTCGACCTCCTGCACCTCGGGCACATCCGCTACTTCGAGAACGCCAGGAAGCTGGGCGATATCCTGGTCGTGACCGTCACCGCGGACCGCTACGTCAACAAGGGTCCCATGAGGCCCGCCTTCACCGAAGAGATGCGCGCCGAGGCGGTGGCCGCGCTCGACTGCGTGGATCACGTGGCCATCAACCAGTGGCCCATGGCCGTCGAAGCCATCAAGAAGCTCAAGCCCCATTATTACGTCAAGGGAGCCGAATACAAGGACGCGGCTAAGGACCACACCAAAGGAATTACCATGGAGGAGGAGGCGATCAAGTCCGTCGGGGGCAAAATCGCCTTCACGCAAGACATCACCTTCAGCGCCTCGCACCTCATCAAGCGCTACCTTCCGGTTTTCACCAAGGAAGTGAGCGAGTACCTGGCGGGATTTGCGAGCCGCTACGTCTCGGACGAGGTGCTGGGCTATCTCAAGGGGGCCGGCAAGCTCAAGGTCCTGGCGATCGGCGAGGCCATCATAGACGACTACCGCTACTGCGAGGCCATCGGGAAATCCTCCAAGGAGCCCATGCTCGCGGTCAGGCACTTGACGGCCGAGAAGTTCAACGGCGGGATACTGGCCGTGGGAAACCACGCCGCCAATTTCTGCGCCCAGACGGGCCTGGTCACCTTCCTCGGCGACCGGGACTCCCAGGAGGATTTTATAGTCGACAATCTCAACGCCAAGATCCGCAGGCATTTTTTGAGGCGGAAGAACTCCCCGACCATAGTCAAGCGCCGCTACATAGAGCAATACTTCTTCACCAAGCTCATCGAGGTCTACGAGATGAACAGCAACGCCTTGGACCCCGAGGAAGACAAGGAGCTTTGCCGGGTGCTCAAGGCCGAGATCCCCCGTTACGACGTGGTGATCGTGGTGGATTTCGGGCACGGCATGCTCTCCGATAAGGCGGTGAAGATCATCTGCGACAAGTCGAAGTTCCTCGCGGTCAACGCCCAGACCAACGCCGATAACCTGGGCTACCAGACCATCGGCCGCTACCCCCGCGCCGATTACATCGCCATGGCCGAGAAGGAGTTCCGCCTCGAGGCCCGCGACCGCAGGGGAGACCTGAGGAAGATCGTGCTCGAGGCCATCAAGGGCATCAAATGCGACCGGATCATAGCGACCCGCGGCAAGTTCGGATGCCTGGCCTACGACAAGAAGGCCGGATTTTTCGAAGTGCCGGCCCTGGCGGGCCAGGTCGTGGACCGCATGGGGGCCGGGGACGCATTCCTGTCGGTTACGGCCCCGTGCGTGGCGCAAAAGGCGCCCCTCGAGGTCGTGGGGTTCATCGGCAACGCGGTCGGAGCCCAGGCCGTGGCCACGGTGGGAAACCGCTCGGCCATCGAGCCCGTGGCTCTGTTCAAGAACATCGAATCCTTGATGAAATGATATGGCTATAAAAACAGTGCTGGTGACGGGCGGGGCGGGCTACGTGGGAGCGGTGCTGGTGCCCAAGCTCCTGGCCAAGGGCTACGAGGTGAAAGTGCTCGACCTCTATATCTTCGGGGAAAGCGTCTTCGACGGATGCGGCGCGAATCCCCGGCTTGTCCAAATCAAGGGGGATTTGCGGGATGGGAAGCTCCTTGAGAAATCCCTCGCCGGCTGCGACGCGGTGATACATCTGGCCTGCATCTCCAACGATCCCAGTTTCGAGCTGAACCCATCCCTGGGACGCTCCATCAATTACGACGCCTTCCCGCCCTTGGTGCAGGCCTCGCGGGGCGCGGGGGTCCGGCGCTTCATTTACGCATCCTCCTCCAGCGTTTATGGAGTCAAGGAGGAGCAGAACGTGACCGAGGAGCTGCCTTTGGAGCCCCTCACCGACTACTCAAAGTACAAGGCCTTGTGCGAGGACGTCCTTTTGAAGGAAAGGAGGCCGGGCTTTACGGCGTTGATCCTGCGGCCGGCCACGGTGTGCGGCTATTCCCCGCGCCTGCGCCTGGATTTGACGGTCAACATCCTCACCAACGACGCGGTCAACAAGCGCCGGATGAAGGTCTTCGGCGGTGAGCAGATGAGGCCAAATATCCACATAGAGGACATGGCAGATCTCTATGTACGCTCCCTGGAGTGGCCGGACGAGGCGGTGGACGGAAAGATCTACAACGCGGGCTACCATAATCACAAGGTGCGCCAGATCGCCGAGATGGTGCGTCGGGTGGTCGGCCCGGACGTGGAGATAGAGACCGTGCCCACCGACGACCACCGCTCCTATCACATCTCCTCGGAAAAGATCGGGCGCGAGCTCGGATTCCTCCCGAAGAGATCCATCGAGGATGCGATCCGCGATCTCTCGGCCGCCTATGCCGCGGGCAAGATCCCGAATCCGCTCACCGACATTCGCTATTCCAACATCAAGACCATTCAGAGCCTCCGGCTTAAATGATTGAGAACGCTTCGGACGTTCGCGAGCTGGAGGCGGCGGCGCGCCGCGTGCGGGGCAAAGTCATCGAGATGTCCTGCAGGGCCGGGACCGCGCATTTGGCCTCGTCTCTGTCATGCGTGGACATTTTGGTGGCGGCCTATTGGGGGATACTGCGCATCGATCCCAAGGACCCGCGGAGCCCGGACCGGGACCGCTTGATCTTGAGCAAGGGACACGCGATTTCAAGCCTTTACGCGGTGTTGGCCTACAGGGGCTTTTTCCCGGTGGAGAGGCTGGAGCGCTACAACCAGCCGGGCAGCGGCCTTCCCGAGCAGCCGAGCCCGGGCTGCGTGCCGGGCCTGGAGGCCGCGACCGGTTCCTTGGGGCACGGCCTGCCCCTGGGCGCGGGGATGGCCCTGGCCGCGCGGATACTTGGCCGTTCGTACCGAGTCTTCGTGGTGATGAGCGACGGGGAATGCAACGAGGGCTCGGTCTGGGAGGCGGCGATGTTCGCCGCGGGGCGGGGCCTTGGGAACGTGACGGTGGTGGTGGACTACAACAAGTGGCAGGCTACCGACCGCAGCGAGGCCGTCATGGCCTTGAAGCCATTGAGGCAGAAATGGGAAAGCTTCGGCTGGAGCGCGTCCGAGGCGGACGGCCATGACGTCGGCGCTTTGGTCCGGTCCCTGTCGCGTCTCCCCGAGCCCGGCAAGCCCACGGCGATTATCGCGCATACGGTGAAGGGCAAGGGGGTCTCTTTCATGGAGGACGACAACAATTGGCACTATCAGTCTCCCTCCCGGGCCCAGCTCAAAGAGGCCTTGAAGGAGTTGGGCCTGGCATGAGGAACGCTTTCGCGGCCGAGCTCCTAACACTTGCCGAAGAAGATCCTCGCGTGGTGCTTCTATCCGGGGACATCGGCAACCGGCTCTTCGACAATTTCAAGGCGCACTGCCGCGAGCGCTTCTTCAACTGCGGGGTGGCCGAGGCCAACATGATCGGGGTGGCCGCGGGACTGGCCATGAACGGGCTCAAGCCCGTGGCCTACACCATCACCCCCTTCGTCACGACCCGGTGCCTTGAGCAGATTCGGGTGGATCTCTGCTACCACAATGTCCCGGTCGTGGTGGTGGGCGTGGGCGGCGGGCTCTCCTACGCCTCCTTGGGAGCCACGCATCACTCCTGCGAGGACATCGCCTTCCTGCGGGCCCTGCCCAACATGACGGTGCTCTGCCCCGGGGACGCGGTGGAAACGCGCCTGGCCCTGCGCGCGGCCTTGGGGCTCTCGGGTCCCGCCTACATCCGCATCGGAAAGAAGGGCGAGCCCGTCGTGCATCAAAGCCCTCCTCGTTTCGAAATAGGGAAAGGGATCCTTTTAAAGGAAGGAAAGGACGTTTGCCTTCTGAGCACGGGCAATACTTTGCCGCTGGCCCTTGCGTCGGCGGAGATCCTCGGCACCAAGGGAATTTCCATCAGAGTCGTGAGTCTCCACACGGTCAAGCCCTTGGACGAGGAATTGCTGCGCGCGGCCTTCTCCAAGAGAATGTTCGTGGCGACCTTGGAGGAGCACAGCGTCATAGGAGGCCTTGGAGGGGCCGTGGCGGAGTGGCTGGCCGACCATCCGCATGTCGGCGCGCGCCTTTTGCGCCTGGGCACCCCCGATGAGTTTCTCCACGAAGTCGGGGAACAGGAGCATGCGAGGGAGTTCTTCGGGTTGACGCCGGAGGCCGTCTCTCGGCGCATCGAAGAGGCCCGCCGCGAGCAGGCGGCGCGGCCATGAAGACCTCCGCCGCGGTCCTGGTGGAACTGGGGCGGCCTCTGGAGCAGGCCGAGCTCGAGTTAGCGCCCCTAAAGCCCGGGCAGGTTTTGGTCGAGGTCCGCTACAGCGGGGTCTGCCACACCCAGCTTTTGGAGGCCGAGGGTTGGCGCGGCCAAGATTCGTACCTGCCGCATTGCCTCGGGCACGAGGGAAGCGGGGTGGTGCTGGAGGCCGGGCCGGGCGTGTCCAAGGTCAAGCCCTCGGAGAGCGTCATCCTCTCCTGGGTGAAGGGGCAGGGCAGGGACGCTCCGGGCTCGGTGCACCTATGGGGAAGCCGCAAGGTCAACGCCGGCCCCATCGCCACTTTCATGCGCCATGCCATCATCAGCGAGAACCGTTTGACCCCCCTGGGCGCGGAGATTTCCCTGCGCGAGGCGGCCTTGCTCGGCTGCGCGATCCCCACGGGCTTTGGGGCGGTGTTCAACGCGGCCCGCCCCCAGCCGGGACAGAGCTTGGTCGTGTTCGGGGCCGGTGGGGTGGGTCTCTGCGCCGTGGCCGCGGCCAGGATCCTCGGCTGCGCTCCGATCGTGGCCGTGGACATCGTGCCGGCCAAGCTCGAGCTGGCCAAGAAGATGGGGGCCGACCAGACCGTGGACGCCGCAAAGGAGCCGGTTCTTGAGGCCTTGCGCAAGATTTTCCCGAAGGGCGCGGATTTCGCGGTCGAGGCTACGGGCCGACCCGAGGCCATGCAGAACGCCTTGGCCGCGGTCAGGCCCCAGGGCGGCGCGGCCGTGGTGGTTGGGAATGCCAGGCACGGCGAGACGCTGTCCTTGGACCCGCGGGAGCTCAACTTGGGCAAGCGGCTCCTGGGCACCTGGGGCGGCGACAATTTCCCGGACCGGGACTACCCGCGCTACGCCCGGCTTTGGGCCGGCGGCCGGGCCGATCTCTCGCCCTTGCTCGGCCGGGCCTATTCCCTGGAAGAGGTGGGCCTGGCCTTCCAGGATTTGCGCCAGGGGCGGGCGGCCCGCCCGCTCATCGAGATGCGGGCAAGCGCGTGAGGGTCGGCGTCGATTTTGACAATACCTTGGCTTGCTACGACGGGGTCTTTCACCAAGCCGCCCTGGAGAAGGGCTTGATTCCGCAAAGCCTGCCCGCGAGCAAAAACTCCGTCCGGGACTACCTGCGCCGGGCGGGGCGGGAGCCTTCGTGGACCAAGCTGCAGGGCCTGGTCTATGGCAAGCGCATGGGAGAAGTCGCTCCTTTTCCCGGGACGCTCGAGTTCTTCAAGCTCTGTCGCGAGCGGGGCCTGGAGCTCTTCATTATCAGCCATAAGACGCGGCAGCCCTCCAGGGGAGAGGCCTGCGACCTGGTCGCCGCGGCCCTCGCGTGGCTCAAAGCCAAGGGCTTTCTCAATCCAGAGCGCGGGGGGATCGAGTCGAGCCGGGTCTATTTCGAGCCTTCCAAGTTGGAGAAGCTCGAGCGCATCAGCCGGCTCGCCTGCGACGTCTTTGTGGACGACCTGCCCGAGTTTTTGGCCGAGCCCGAGTTCCCCGCGGGAACGCGGAAAATACTCTTCGATCCCGGCGAGGAGTGCGTCGCGGGAAGTTTTTGGACGGCGCGCTCCTGGGCGGAAATCGGCGGGCGCCTGCTTGCGCCCGCCGAAGCAGAGAGTCCTGCTTATTTGTCGGTAGAAGCCGGTCTAGGAGAGCTCCTCTCCCTTTCTCCGTTGCTGGGAGGAGCCAACAATCAGGTATTCCGTCTCCGGGCTTGCGGCGGGAGCGCGCTTTTGAAGGCCTACTTCAGGGACGGTCCCGAGGGGCGGGACCGCTTGGGGGCCGAGTTCGCCTTTTGCCGCTACGCCTGGTCCCGGGGCGCGCGCCGCGCGCCCAAGCCTTTGGCTTGCGACTCCGAGCGAGGGCTCGGCCTCTACGAATGGATCGAGGGCTGCAAGCTTAAGGCCGGGGAGCCCCAGGAGGCGGCGGTGGAGGAGGCCCTGGCCTTTCTGGAGGATTTGAACCGGGACCGGAGCGAGGACTTGGATCTGCCCGAGGCGGCGGAGGCGTGCTTTACCTTGCGCGCGCACTTGGACGCGGTGGAGGGCCGGCTCGAGCGCCTGCGGCGCTTAGCGCCTTCCGGCGAACTGGACGGCCGGTGCCTGGCTTTCGTCCAGGGGGAGATCTGGCCCCGCTGGCAGGAGGAGCGGCGCCGGGCCGAAGCCGAATCCCTCTCGGACGACCGCGGCTTGGACGAGCCCTTGGCCCGGGAGGACAGGATTTTGTCGCCCTCGGATTTCGGCTTCCACAACGCTCTGCTTTCGGCCGAGGGGCGGATGCGCTTCTTCGACTTCGAATACGCGGGCTGGGACGATCCCGCCAAACTAGTCTGCGATTTCTTCTGCCAGCCGGCCGTTCCGGCGGCTCCGGAGCTCCTGCCGATTTTTTCGGAGCGCGTCGCGGCCTTGACGGCCCACCCGGGACTCCAGCTTAAGCGCTTCGAGCGGCTGGCCGGCGTCTACCGCCTCAAATGGGTTGGAATCCTCCTCAACGATTTCCTGCCGCAGGCGGGGCGCAGGCGGCGCTTCGCCTTGGGCGCGGCCGCCGAGGCCGAGCGCAAGGCGGAACAGCTCGACAAGGCGCGGCTCGCCCTCGAGGGGGCCGCCAAGGCATGAAGCGTATAGCGGTGCTGGGGGCCAATTCCTTCTCGGGACAGGACTTCGTGGATCTCCTCCTCGATGAGCCGGGCCGCGAGGTCCTGGGAATCAGCCGCTCTCCGGAGCGGCCGGATTTCTTTCTGCGCTACAAGGGGCGGGCGGATTTGTCTTGCTACCGCTACCGCCGGCTCGACATGAATCGCGACATGCCGGCCCTTTTAGAGGCGCTTGACTCCTTCCGGCCCGAGGCCATCGTCAATTTCGCGGCCCAGAGCGAGGTAGGCCCGAGCTGGGAGCACCCGGAGCATTGGTTTGCCACCAACACCGTGAGCCTGGCCAGGCTCGTCAACCATCTGCGCCGCCAGGCGTACCTCAAGCGCTACGTCCACATCTCCTCGCCGGAGGTGTACGGCACCTGCCGGGGCCGGGTGACGGAGGATGCCCCTCTTAATCCCAGCACCCCCTACGCGGCCTCCAAGGCCGCGGCCGACCTCCTCCTCAAGGTCTACGCCCGGGAGTTCTCCTTTCCGCTGCTCTCGGTGCGGGCGACCAACGTCTACGGGGCACGCCAGCAATTGTTCAAGATCATCCCGCGTTCCGTGCTCTTCGTAAAGTCCGGGCGCAAAATCCAGCTTCACGGGGGGGGAGCTGCGGTCAAGTCCTACATCCACATCCGGGACGTTTCCCGCGGGGAGTTGGCCGTTTTGGAGAGAGGCCGGACGGGCCAACTCTATCATCTCTCCCCGGATTCAGGGGTGGCCGTGCGAGACGTGGTTCGCAAGATCTGCGAGCGCCTGGGTCGCTCCTTCGAGGAGTCCACGCAGATTGCCCCGGAGCGGCCGGGGCAGGACGCGGCCTACGTCATAGACTCATCCTTGGCCCGCCGGGAGCTCGGCTGGGCTCCCGAGATCGGCTTGGGCGAGGGAGTATCCGAGGTCGTGCGGTGGGTGGAGAGCCATTGGAGTCTGCTCCAAGGCGAGCCCTGGGATTACCGGCATAAGGAATGAATAAAACTAGGGAGTTGGCTCTGTTCGCCGCAAGCCTGGTTTTGTCTTTGGGCCTTATTGAAATTGCAGGCTCCAGGTGTCATTGGGAGCCGGAGGACTCCTGGGAGCTCAACGCCAGGAACGCCAAGATGAGGCTGCGGACCGAGGAATTTGATATGTGGTTTAGGACCAATGCCCAGGGCTTGCGCGAGCCGGGCTACGTGGATCCCGCCCATCCCGGGAAGATCCGCGTCGCGGCCGTGGGGGATTCGACCACCTTCGGCTGGGGAGTCGAGAGGGAGCGGGTCTGGCCGAGCGCGGCGCAGGACCTTCTAGGAAAAAAATACGGCTTGTCCAATGTCGAGATCGTGAACTTGGGCAAGCCGGGGGCTTCTCCGGAAGACTATCTGCGGCATGTGTGGCACGCGGGCAGCCTCAACCCCGACATCGTGCTCCTGGGATTCCTGCCGGGAAACGACTGCCCGATTTCAGGCCGAGTCCAGGCGCGCGACGCCCGGCAAACCCAGGAGCTGGCGCGGCGCACCATAGCCAAGGCTTACTGGCGCGAAAAGGAGCACCACTTCCTGCACCGGTTTTTCCTGGCCCGGTTCGTCAGCCGCCGACTCCTGCAGCCGATGAGCGAGAGGCTCCGGCGGGCAAGCAAGGAGCCGGCCTCTTTCTTGTCCGAGGAGGCCAATCCTCTGCGTTCCGAGGCCATGGCCCGAGCCATAAAGGAATCGGACGACCCCCAAGACGCCTTGAGAAGATACGAGGCTCTCAAGCGGAGCGGCTGGATCGAGAAGGGGCTTCACTGGACCGTCAACCCCTGGAGATTGATGGAGGCCATTTTTGCCCCCTACGGTTTTTTGGACGCCCATTTCTTGAGGCCCGAGACCCGCCGGGCCATGCAAGGCGAATGGGAGCTTTGCCGGGAAATCCTTCTTGAGACCAAGAAAGCCGCCGCCCGCAATGGGGCGGAGCTCATGATCCTGGTCATCCCCCAATACATGCAGGCGGATCCAAGGGGAATTGCCTCCTTCGAGCGGCTGGGCCTGGCCATGGATCGGAAACTGCTGAGCTCCCGGGTCGTCACGGATCTCGTCCTGGATTTTTGCAGGGAAAACGGCTTATTCTGCATCGATCCTTTGAGCCGTTTTAGAGAGGAGGCGAAAATAACCAAGGAACCGCTGTACTTCTTGCTGGACGCTCATATGACCGCCGCGGGAAACCGCCTCTTGGCGCAAACCGTCGCGCAAGCCTTGGCCGCAAGAATGCTTGCGTCCCGCGGAGGAGGCCATGAGCATAAACCCTGAGCCCCTGCTGGGGAGTCTTCTGGAGGCCTTGCCCGAGATTCACCGGCATCACGCCAAGGACAGCCGAATTTACGGCCTTTTGGAGAAATGGGCTCGCCGGGAGGCGCGCAGGCTGTTCTCCCGGCCCCAAGGGGAGGCCGTGGCTTTGCCTCCCCTTGGCAGCCTGATCCTCCCCTATTGCCGCATGGGAGCCATTGACTCGGTCGACATCATGGGGCTGGACGAATGGGTTCTCTTCAGCTTCTACTGGGTCAATCGCGGCCGGTATAAAAGGGCGCTCGATCTCGGGGCCAATATCGGCCTGCATTCCATCATTATGGACAAATGCGGCTACGCGGTTTCGGCTTACGAGCCGGACCCGGCGCATTTCGAGTTGTTGCGCCGCAATCTCGGGCTTAACTCCTGCGGCCGCGTCAAGCCCATCCAAGCGGCCGTTTCCGCGAGGGAGGGAACGGGAGAATTCATTCGAGTCCTTGGAAACACGACGAGCAGCCATATCGCGGGCTCCAAAGAGAAGCCTTACGGAGAGCTTGAGCGCTTTGCCGTGCGCCTGGAGGCTTTTCTTCCTCTGATGCTGTCGCATGATCTCGTCAAAATGGACGTGGAGGGGCATGAGAAAGAGCTGATTCTGTCGACCCAGGAGGAGCATTGGGCCAATACGGACGTCCTCATGGAGGTTCAAAGCCCCGCCAACGCGGGCGCCGTTTTCGGGCATTTGAGCCGGCTGCGCGTCAATATGTTCTCTCAAAAGACCAATTGGCGGCCCGTTAAGCGCCGGGACGACATGCCGGATTCATATAAAGAGGGGTCCCTCTACGTTTCGAGGAAGGATCGAATGCCGTGGGATTAAGGCCCTAAAGGGGGAATGATGGCTCTCATCGATTTCATCGGCAAGATTCATACGGCGACCAAGCGCAATTACCTGGAGCGCGCCACGTCCTGCGACAAGGCCGAGTGCGCCGAGGTGGCCCTGCGCTACGGTTACGAGTATTGGGACGGGGACCGGCGCTACGGTTACGGGGGATTCCGCTACGATGGGCGATGGAGGGCGGTTGCAGCGCAGATGGCCCGGCATTACGGGCTCAAGCGCGGGGACAGGATCCTGGACGTCGGCTGCGGCAAGGCCTTCCTCCTCTACGAATTAACTCAGGCCGCGCCGGGGGTGGAGGTGGCCGGCCTCGACGTTTCCCCGTATGCCATCGAACACGCCAAGGAGGAGGTCAAGCCCTTCCTGCGCCAGGGCGACGCGGCCCAACTACCCTACGAGGACGCATCCTTCGACCTCGTTCTGTCCATCAATACGCTGCATAACCTGTATAATTACGCGCTCTGCAAGGCCCTCAAGGAGATCGAAAGAGTCGGCAAGGACAAGAAATACATCGTGGTGGAAACCTACGAGAATGAAAGGCAGAAGGCCAACCTGCTTTATTGGCAGTTGACTTGCAGGGCCTTTCACACTCCCCGCGAATGGGAGTGGATTTTCAAGCAATGCGGATACAGCGGGGATCATTCGTTCGTCACCTTTGATTAAGGATCGCGTCCATGAACCATGTCGTCCTGACGCCGGTGAGCTCGGCCCAGAAAATCCTGGCCACGAACGTGGTCGGGACGTTCCTGTTTTTCTGGGAGGCGGACAAGCTCATGCAGAAGGCGGGCTCGGGGAGGCCATGCCCCAGGCCACTCTCGACAAGATGAGAGCGCTGTTTCCCGGCGTCGTCTTCCTTCAGAAATACGGCACCACCGAGGTCTCGGTGTACAAGGCGCTGGGGCGGGGTTAGGCTTGAGCATTGAAAGGTGCCGGGAGGGGGACGTCGCCCCCCTGATGGAATTGTTCAAGGGGATCTACGCCCACAATCCCCGGCTGCAGGAGCGGGACTACTTCGAGTGGCAATTTCGGAACTCGCCCTTCAACGCGGAGGGGGACTACACCCTATGGGTCCAGAGGAAGAACGGGGACATCTCGAGCTTCCTGGGCTACGTTCCCCTCGAGGTGCGCCACGGCGGCGTGGTCCATGGGGGCTGTTGGCTCATGAATTGGCACAGCCTGAACCGAGACGGCGCGGCTTTGGGCCTTCTATCCAAGGTCATGGAGGGTCACGACTGCCGCTTCATGCTGGGGATCACCCAAGAGGCCGCGCGGATCTACGAGGCTTTAAAAATACCGATCCTGGACTGCTTCCCACGCTGGGTCGGGGTCTTGGACGCCGAGAAGGCCGCCGAGCTTTTCGAAATCCGCGACGGCGCGGACAAACGAGCCTTGAGGGAGAGCGCCCGGCGCTTGGGCTCCCTGTCGGCGTCCGGGGGATTGGTGGATCGGGTCGGGCGCTTCGCCGATGAAGAGGAGTTCTTGCCTCGGGGCTTCAAAACCGTGGACGGCTGGGTGAGACGGACCGGGCGTTTCCTCAACTGGAGGTACGCGGACATCCCTAGGCATTCCTACCGAATGCTTCGCGGAGCGGGCGGGCAGTTCGCCGTCTACCGCGTCGAGACGATCACGGGGCGCCGGGAAAGCGCGATCCGTATCCTGGAGTGGTGGGCCTGGGATGAGTGGCGAAAAAACGCTTTGTCGGCTATCCTTGAGGATGGCCGCCGGGAGAATGCCGTGATCCTGGATTTTTTTTGCTTTTCAGGGGAGGTCGGAGGGCGATTGGAGGACTTGGGCTTCATGGGAAGGGATTCTTTTCGGGGGAGGCCCATTCCTTACTTGTTCCGTCCCCTTCATCGGGCCGATGAAATCGTCTCCGCTATCGACGCCCCGCCTCACCGCAATGCAAGAGACGCGGATTTTGGCCGGTGGTACATCACCAAGGGAGACGGCGATTTGGACAGGGTTAAGCTTTAGCCATGCCGCGCAAGACCATCCGCTTCATGGATTTAAGGATTCAGGACCCTCGCGCCCGCAAACGGCTCCTGGAGGCCGTTTCCCGGGTGTTCCGGCACGGCGTTTTCCTGCTGGGACCGGAGGTCGCGGAGCTGGAAAAGCGCGTGGCGGCCCGCTGCGGCCGCAAATTCGCGGTCGGGGTCTCATCCGGAACCGACGCCCTGCTCTTCACCCTCAAGACCTTCGGGGTCGGCCCCGGCGACGAGGTGATCATTCCCGCCCTTTCCTGGATCGCCACGGCCAACGCGGTGGCCATGGCCGGAGCCCGCCCCGTTTTCGCGGACATCGGGGATGATCTCAACATCTCACCCTCCAGCGCGGAGCGGTTGATCACCCCCAGGACCAAGGTCCTCATGCCGGTTCATTACACGGGGAAGATCTGCGCCATGGAGGATCTCTCTCGCATCGCCAGGGCCAGGGGGCTCGCGCTCATAGAGGACGCCTCACAGGCCTTCGGGGCCCGCCGAGGGGGCCGCCCCGCAGGGTCTTTCGGGGACGCGGCTTGCTTTAGCTTAAATCCCATGAAGGTCTTCGCGGCCTGCGGGGAGGCCGGAATAGTGCTCACGGACCGCGCCGATATAGCTGAGCGCCTGGGGGTCCTGCGCTACAACGGCATGGTCAACCGCGAGACTTGCCTGGAGCCCAGCCTCAACGGACGCCTGGATACTTTGCAGGCGGCGCTCCTCCTGGCCCGTCTCGGGGACGTGGACGCGATCATCGCCAAGCGCAGGAAAATCGCGGCCTGGTATGATGAGAGACTGAAAGGCAAGGTAGGCACTCCCAGGCAGTCTTCCAAAGAGCAAGACTGCTATTATACCTACACCATCCGGACGCCGGAGCGCGACAGGCTCAAGGCCTTCCTGGAGGCGCGCGGGGTCGAGGCCAGGGTCCGCGATCCCTACTTGATGCCAGAGCAGCCGGCCTATCGGAGAGGAGCCAAAGGCGAATTTCCAAACGCCAAGCGCCTGGCGGGCCGGCTTCTCTGCCTTCCCGCCCATGAAAAATTGAGCCGATCGGATGTGTCGCGAGTCTGCGGCTTGATAGACCGTTTTTTCGAGGGAGCGGACTAAGGCCCTAAGCCATGTCGAAAGCGATCTACTTCAACCGCGAATTCGCGGCCGTGACCCCGGAGGAATTGTCCCGGCTCAAGCAGGAGGCCGGCCGGGAGGCTCTCAAGCGGGCCCGTTTTTGCCTGCATAAAAGCCACGACGACAAGGTCCAAGTGATGATCATCGCCGTGGCTCGGGGCTCCTACGTGGGCCCCCACCGGCAGAAGGGGAAAAGCAAATTCTACCAAGTGATCGAAGGAGAGCTCTTGTGGGCGATTTTTGACGAGGACGGAAGGCTGCTCTCGAAAACCGAGCTGGGGGACCCCGCCAGCGGCAAGCCCTGCGTCTGCCGGTTCTTAAGCGACTATTGGCACGTCATAGAGCCCCTTTCCGATTCAGCCGTCTACACCGAGGTGCTCGAGGGGCCCTACGTCAAGGAGGGAACGGAGTTCGCCTCCTGGGGGCCGGACTCATCGAGCCCTGCCGAGATCGCTCGGTTCCTGGCGAGCCTAAGAGCTTGAACATGCCTTTGACTCTCTCGGTGCTCATGTCCAATTTCAACCATTCCCGCTACTTGCCGGAGGCCTTGCGGGCGGTGCTGGAGCAATCCTTCCAGCCTCTTGAAATCATCATCATCGACGACGCCTCCAAGGACGACAGCGCGCGGATCATACGGGAATTCGCCGCGAGAAATCCGCTGATCCGATTCATCCAGAACCCGCGCAATCAAGGGACCACCGTCAACGGCAACAGGCTTTTGGAGATGGCTCGGGGGGACTACATATACGGCCCGGCCTGCGACGACCGGATCGCCCCCGGCCTTTTCGAGAGGGCGATGGCGTCCGCGGCGAGGCATCCGCAGGCCGGGATCGTGTTCGGGAAATATCAGGCCATGGATCCTAACGGCAAGATCATCGAAGGGGGCGAACTGGGGGTGCGCCTCTGGCAGCAGGAAATTTTCGCTGATCCCCAGACATTCTTAAAGGAATGCCTGGACGTAGAGCTCGCCACCCATTCACTCGCCTGCGCCGCGGTGTTCAAGCGCGAGGCCCTGCTCGAGGTCGGGGGATTTAGACCGGAGCTCGGCTCTTGGTCGGACACCTTCGCGATGAGGGCCATCGCCTTGAAGCACGGAGCTTGCTATATCCCCCAGGTGCTCATGCATTGGAGGCTCCTCCCTGGAAGCCTCGCTCATTCGGCGCGCCGCGATCCCAGGCATTTGCTCGACATCGGGGCCCGGGCCGCCTGGCTCATGCGCTCCCCGGAGTTCAAG
Organism: Elusimicrobiota bacterium; assembly: GCA_016218575.1. Lineage (NCBI taxonomy): Bacteria > Pseudomonadati > Elusimicrobiota > Elusimicrobiota bacterium. The sequence goes on along the minus strand of JACRDN010000011.1, from coordinate 15,039 downwards.
GAGCGCTTTCCCGAGGGCCACGTCGCCCGCTGGGAGAGGGATTACCGCGCCATGGTGATCCGGGACTATCGGGACTCCCTCGGGCTGTTCCCCCGTCCGAGGCGCAAAAGAATCCGGGCCGCGATATCGCGCTGGGGCCGCGCCGGGGAGCGGCTGGGGAAATTGTTCGACGATTTTTTGGCCGGATGGTACCGCTTCAAGTTCCGCGGGATGGAGAGAGAGCTGTCCGCCTATGGCGGAGATATTTCCTGCTACAGCGGTGCCAGGCACCGAGAGGAGTGACGCCAGATATGTGCGGGATAGCCGGCATCATCAACTTTGACGGCAGGCCCGTGGGCGAGGGGGTTCTCCTGCCCATGGTCAAGCGCCTGGCCCACCGCGGCCCGGACGGGCAGGGCCTGGAGAGGCGTGGACCGGTGGGGCTCGGGCACAGGCGCCTTTCCATCATCGACCTCGAGACGGGCAGGCAGCCCATGTTCAACGAGGACGGCCAGGTGGGCGTGACGTTCAACGGAGAGATATACAACTTCAAGGAGCTCCGAGCGGAGCTCGAGGTCCGAGGTCACGTTTTCAGGACCCAGTCCGACACCGAGGTTATCGTGCACGGCTGGGAGCAATGGGGGGAGGCCTGCGTCGAGCGTTTTAGGGGCATGTTCGCCTTTGCCCTGGCGGATTGGCGGCGCAAGACGGTTTTCCTCGCCCGCGACCATTTCGGCATCAAGCCCCTCTATTACACAATCAACAAAGGCCGCCTGGCCTTCGCCTCGGAACTGCAGGCCCTGAGGCTGCTCGAGGATTTTCCAAGGGAGCTCGACCTCGAGGCCTTGGATCAGTATTTGTCGGTGGGCTACATTCCGGCCCCGCGGACCATTTACCGGGGGGTGGCCAAGCTTCCCCCGGCGCATCGCTTGACCGTCGGCTTCGACGGCTCGAGCTTGGGGCCGAGGGAGTACTGGTCCTTGGAGTTCAAGCCCCGCTCCGGTCTTTCCTTGGATGAATGGGCCGAGGGCCTGGAGGCCGCGGCGCGCGATTCGGTGAAGGCTCACCTGGTCTCGGACGTGCCTTTCGGGGCCTTCCTATCGGGGGGCCTCGACTCCTCTTTCGTGGTAGGGCTCATGGCCCGGGAGCTTGCGGCACCGGTGCACACCTTCTCCATTGGTTTTGAGGAGTCGGAGTGCGACGAGCTCGCCTACGCGCAAGAGGCCTCCCGGCGCTGGAAGACCGAGCACCACGTGGAAGTGGTCAAGCCCGACTCCTTGAGCGTCCTGCCCAGGCTCATCGAGCATTACGGGGAGCCTTTCGCCGACAGCTCGGCCATTCCGACCTTTTACGTCTCGCGCCTGGCCCGGCAATTTGTCCCCATGGTGCTTTCCGGGGACGGCGGCGACGAGGCCTTGGGAGGGTATCCCAGCTACAAGTCTTGGATGAGATGGGTTTACCCCGACAAGCCCCGCCGACCCCTTTGGAAAAGGCTTTTGCGGCCCATGGCCGAGAAAATGCTCTCCTCGGTTTACGCTCCCGACGCCGAGGAGAGGCCGGCCACCTTGGAGAGTTGGCGGCAGAGGGTATCATGCCTGCCCGCCCATGTCCGGCGCAACCTGTGGAGGCCCGAACATCGTTGGGCGGCGGGCGGCCCGGGGGACGCCTTCGAGGCTGCCTTTGAGCGCTCGCGCGGCTATCCCCCGATCAGCCGGGCCCGCTACCTCGACTACCGGACCTATCTTCCCAACGACATCTTGGCCAAGGTGGACGTCGCGAGCATGATCCACGGATTGGAAGTGCGCACCCCCCTGATTGATTTGCGGGTTGTTGAGTTCGCCGCGGCCATCCCCCCCGAGTTCGTCATGACCCGGAACGCCGATGGCGCGTGGGAGGGCAAGCTCCCGCTCAAGAGGGCGCTGGCGCGGCACTTCCCGGACTCCTTCATCAATCGCCCCAAACAAGGCTTCACGGCCCCGGTGGCGCGCTGGTTTCTGCCCGGCGGGGCTCTGCGCGCGGAGCTCGAGGCGCGGCTCGCGGCTGGGCGCTCGGGGATTTACGAGTACCTCGAGCCCAAGACCGTCTCGGCCGTGATCTCAAGCCACGGGGCTCCCCACGATTTGAGCCCCATGCTCTGGGCCCTATTTTTCCTGGACGCGTGGCTTGACAGCGATCGCAAGAGGGTGCCATGAGCGCAGACTTGCGCGGCAAGAAGATAGTGTTCGTCATGGCCCACGGGGAGCTCGGGGGGGCGGAGAGGCAGGCTTTGCTCCTGGGCCGGCGCCTGGCCTCGGATTACGGGGCGCAAGTCGAGTTCTGGTCCCCTCCGATTCTGCAGGAGGGGCTTGCCGTTCGCTCGGCCCGGGAGCAGGGCATCCCCTGGCGCTTCGTGAATTTAGGGCTCACCCGCCAGCCGTACCTGCAGACCTTTTCCTATCTGTCGGCCGCCGTGAAGCTGGCTTGGCGAATCCGGTGGGCCAAGACGGACATCATCTTCGCCTATCTCCTCGAAAGCAACGTGGCTTGCGGCCTGGCCTGGCGCTGGAGCGGGGCGCGGCTTTTCATTTGGAACCAACGCAACGGGGCCCACCAGGGGCAAAGGCCGCGGCTCGAGCCCGTGGCCCTGCGCTGGACCCCGCGCTTCATCTCCAATTCCAGCCACGCCGCCGAGTTCTTATCGAAGGGCCTGGGAGTGGCCCCGGAGAAGGTCAGCGTCGTACGCAACGGCATCGAGCTCGCGCCGCCCCGGGAGGGCCGCGCCCAATGGCGCGAGCGCTTGGGGGCGGGAAAGGAGTGCTTCGTCGCCTGCATGATCGCCAACTTTTACGGCGGCAAGGACCACGCGACGCTCCTGAGAGCTTGGCGAGTCGTGGTTGACGAGCTGGGCAAGGAGGGCCGGCAGGCCGTGCTGGCCCTGGCCGGGGCCTTTTCGAAAACCCATCTGGCCGCCAAGGCCTTGGCTTTCGACTTGGGCCTGCGGGGTCATGCCAAGTTCCTGGGCCAGGTCACGGACGTGCCCGGCCTTCTCGCGGCCTCGGACCTGGCGGTGCTCACCAACAAGTACGAGGATTGGGAGGGCGTGCCCAACGGCATTCTGGAGGCCATGGCCGCAGGGCTGGCGGTCGCGGGAAGCGACGCCTGGGGCATCCGCGAGGCGGTGGGGCCGGAGAATTTCAAATATCTGGCTCCCATAGGCGACGCTCGTGCCCTGGCCGATAGGATCCTCGAATTGGTCCGAGATCCGGAGCTGCGCGCCACGCTCGGCCAGGCCAACCGCCGGCGCGTCGAGGGAGAGTTCTCGGTGGCCCAGCTCTGCGAGAAGGTCGCGGCCATCATCGCCGATGCAATTTGACAGTTCGAGCGGCTAGTGATATCCTGTAGCCGGTCCGTTCCATGAAGAATCCGTCCTATTTGGTCTTAGCCCGCAAATACCGCCCCCAGGGATTCGAGCAAGTCCTCGGACAGCCGGCCGTTTCCCAAACGATCAGGAACTCCCTGGCCTCCAAGCGCTGGGCCCACGCATATCTCTTCACGGGCCCGCGGGGCGTGGGCAAGACCACCATGGCCCGGATCCTCGCCAAGGCCCTCAACTGCGCCAAGGGGCCCACGCCCGAGCCGTGCGGGACCTGCGACCCCTGCCGGGAAATCGCCCTTTCGAGCTGCCTCGACGTCTTGGAGATGGACGCGGCCTCGCATACCGGAGTGGATCATGTCCGCCAAGTCATTCTAGACACCGTGGGCCTGGCGCCCAGCCGAGACCGCTTCAAGATCTTCATCATAGACGAGGCGCACATGCTCTCTGGGGCGGCCTTCAACGCGCTTTTGAAGACGCTCGAGGAGCCCCCCTCCCACGTGGTGTTCATCCTGGCCACGACGGAGTCGGCGAAGGTTCCGGGCACCATCGTTTCCCGCTGTCAGCGGTTCCGCTTCCGACCGGTCCCCTCCGAGGTCTTGTCCGTCCACTTGGGCGCCCTGGCCAAGAGCGAGAAGATAGACATCGAGCCGGAGGCCCTGGGGCTTTTGGCCCGCAGCGCGGAAGGGTCTCTGCGCGACGCCGTGAGCCTGCTCGACCAATGCCATTGCGCGCAGGAAGGGCGCATCAGCAAGGTCATGGTGCGCGAGATGTTCGGCTTTATTCCCGAGGAGATGCTGGCGGGCCTGGCTCGAGCCCTGTTCCAAAAGAACGCACAGGCCTTGGGCCAGTGCCTGAGCCAGATTTATGAGGAAGGGCTCGAGCCGGCCCAACTGCTGCGGGACCTGCGCGGGGCCCTGCAGGAAGTCCATTTGGAGAAGCGCGGGATCCCCATGGAGCCGGCCCCTCTCTTGAGGGAGGATGCCCAAGCCTTGAGCGCCGAGGCCCTGGCCTTCCTTCTCAGGCGCGTGAACCGGATTTTGGAGGAGCTGCGGCTGTCGGATTCCCCTCGCTTGGCCTTGGAGGTGGGTCTGTTCAGCTGCCTGGACGCGGCCATGGATCTCTCCCAATGGGTGGAGCGCTTGGAGGGCTTGGAGCGCAGGCTGTCATCCGGGGGGGCCTCGTTTAAGGCCCCCCCGGTCGAGCTGCCGTCCCAGCCCGCGCCTGCTCAGGCTCGAGTTGCGGCCGCGACCCAGGCCGCGATACGCCATGCCGCCGAGGATGCTTGGCCGCAAGTCCTCGAGGCCCTCATGCAGGAGAAGGCCGCCTTGGCCGCCACCCTAGGCAAGGCCCGCTTGGTCTGCGCGGGGCAGAGCTGCAAAATCTTCTTTGACCGCTCTTTTGATTTGGACCAGGCCAAAAGGAGCATGACCATGATTGTGGACAAATTGGCCACAATCTTGGGGCATCCCGTGCGTTTGGAGTTTGAACTGGGAGGCAAGTCCACAGCCGGGCTAAGCGAGGTTGTGGATGGGAACCTGTCTTCCGGAGCTCCGGAGCCGGCAGCTCCGCCAGGCCAAGTTTGGAAAGACGTCACCGAGGCTCAGGCCGCCCCCGCGGCGGGCCCCCTCCAGAAGGCCCAGGAAATCCTGGGCGGGAAGGTTCGCGTCGTCAAAAAGCCCCAATGAAGAGCTTCCAGCGCCTGATCACGAGCCTTAAGCGCCTGCCCGGCATCGGGCCCAAGCAGGCCGAGCGCATGGCTTTATTCCTTTTGCGCGCGCCCGAGGTGGAGGTAGAGACCTTGATCTCGGCCCTGAGACAGGCCAAGTCCTCTATCCGCTACTGCCGGGAATGCTATGATCTGGCCGAGGCCGAGCTTTGCCGGACTTGCTCTGATTCCAGCCGGGATTCGAGCCTCATCTGCGTGGTCGAGGAGCCCCAGGACGTGGCCGCCATCGAGCGCTCGCGCGGTTATTCGGGTTTATACCATGTTCTGCACGGCTCCCTTTCCCCTTTGGACGGCGTAGGGCCGGAGCGCCTGCGCATCAAGGAATTGCTGGAGCGCTTGGGACGCCGCGCCCCCCAGGCAAGTGAGGTCATTTTGGCCACAGACCCCGATACGGAAGGCGAGGCCACGGCCTTGTACATCGCGGAGCTGCTCAGGGCGCATCCCACCGTGAAGATGAGCCGCATCGCTCATGGCGTGCCCATGGGAGGCGATTTGGATTATATAGACGAACGCACCTTGCATCATGCCTTGAGCGGCAGAAGAGAGGTGATTTGGTGACAGTTACCGAACTTCTAGAAGTTCGGTAACTGTCACCAAATCACTGGAGAAAAAAATGCGCTACGAAAACATCCTAGACGCCATCGGCAATACCCCGCTCATCCGCTTAAACCGCATCACGCACGGGCTCAAGCCCAAGGTCTATGTCAAGGCGGAATTCTTCAATCCAGGCGGTTCGGTCAAGGACCGCATCGCGGTCACCATGATCGACGACGCCGAGAAGCGGGGGCTGCTTAAGCCCGGAGGCACCATTATCGAAGGGACTTCCGGGAACACCGGCATCGGGCTCGCTTTGGTAGCGGCGCTGCGCGGCTACAAACTGATCTTCACCATCACGGACAAGCAGTCCCGAGAAAAGATCAATTTCCTCAAGGCCTTGGGGGCCGAGGTCATCGTCTGCCCCACGGTGGTGGCTCCGGAGGATCCGCGCAGCTATTATTCTGTGGCGGCCAAGCTCTCCAAGGAGATACCCAACGCCTTCTACCCCAACCAATACGAGAATCCCCAGAATCCCCGGGCCCATTACCTGGCCACCGGCCCCGAGATTTGGCAGGACAGCGAGGGTAAGGTGACCCATTTCGTGGCCGGCATGGGCACGGGGGGGACCATTTCCGGGACGGGGAAATTCTTAAAAGAGAAGAATCCCAAGATCAAGATCATCGGGGCGGACCCCGTCGGATCCCTCTATTACGAGAAGTTCCATTACAACCGCGTGGGGGAGGCCCGGCCGTACGTGGTCGAGGGCATCGGCGAGGACATATTTTCCTCCACCATGGATCTTAAAATCCTCGACGACGTCCTGCAGGTCACGGATCGGGACTGCTTCCTGGCCACGCGCAGGATGGCCCGCCTCGAGGGGCTTTTCTGCGGGGGATCCAGCGGAGCCGCGCTCTGGGCGGGCCTCAAGTACGCGGAGAAGCTTTCCGCCTCGGAACTTATGGTCATCCTCCTGCCGGACACGGGAATGCGCTATCTCTCGAAGATATACAACGAGGAATGGATGCGCGAGCACCAATACTTCGAGGCAGAGATACACATCCACGCCAGCGACGTTCTCGCCGCCAAGCACCGGCGCGGAGCCAGGCGCTCCTTGGTCATGGGGAAGCCCCGGGACACCTTGCTCGAGGCCCTGCGGCGCATGCGCAAGCAGGACATTTCCCAGCTTCCCGTGTTCGAGGGCGCAAAGATGGTGGGCTCCGTTTTCGAGGACGACATCTTGAGCCTCATGCTCAAGGGGCGTGAGATCAAGAAAATGATCGTGCGCGAGGTCATGGCCCAGCCCCTGCCCGTCATCGGCCCCCAGGCCCGCGTCGAAGCTATCCTGGAGCTCATCGGCCCAGAAAGACCGGCGGTCATCGTTCAAGCCGCAAAAGGGCGCTATGATATCATTACCAAGTACGATATCCTCAACGCCGTGTCCCGCTTCGCCGGCAATGGCGGCTCTCAAGGAGAGAAATATGACTAAAACAGCGATTCTTGCCTTGGCCCTGTGCGGCGGCTTTAATTTATACGCTCAAGAGTCGGCTCCCGCCGAAGCTCAGGCCTCGACCGCCGCCGCTCCGGCGGCGGCCGCGGCGCTTCCCGCCGTTGGTTCTTCCATGGTTCGCAACGCCGAGGCCGAATGGAAGTTTTTGCGGGAGACCGCCGACGAGGAGCGCGTCGAGGTCATCGACGCGGCCATCGAGGACCTGGACGTGTTCGTGGAGCAGCACCCCGACAGCCCGAACCGGGCCGATGCCTTGTTCATCCTGGCCAGCCTTCGCCAAAAGAAGGGCGACTACAAGCCCGCCATGGTGGACCTCCTGAAGCTCTTGCACGAGTATCCGGGCTCCAAGATGTCCCTGCAGGCCAAATCCGCCTTTCTCGACCTGGCCGAAAAGAGGCTCAACCGCAAACTCAAGCCTGCCGCCGGGGAGCTCGTGAGGACTCCCGAGGCCGAGTCCGCGGCGGAGCGCCTGGCCCTGCTCCTGGAGAAGCTTTCCACTTCGATGGAGGACTCCCTGTACGAGCCCACGGCCCTGGAGATCCGCCGCTTTCAGATGCGCTTCCAGGACTATCCGGGGCTAGACAAGCTGCAGTGGAGCCTGGCCCAGCTCCAGGAGAGGAGCGCCAAGTACGCGGCGGCTCTCCTGTCCTACCGCAAGCTTTTGTCGGTTTATCAGGACAGCCCCTACCGCTCCAAGGCTCAGTTCGCCATGGGCAGCCTCTACGCGGAGCGCCTGCGGGACTACAAAAAAGCCATCGAGGCCTACCAGGAGCTGGTGGATAAGTACCCCGGGAGCGGCGACGTCCTGCCGGCTCTCGAGCAGACGGCCCAGCTTTTCAGCGAGAAGCTCCGGCAGTACGAGCTCGCGGTCGAGGTGGAGCAAAGGATCGTCAAGCTCTTCCCCAAGACCCCGGGGGCCTTAAAGGCGTTCCAGGACATGGCGCGCCTGCAGCGCGACAGGCTGGGGCGGCCCTTGGAGGCCATCGAGACCTACAAGCGCGTGGCCGAGCAGTTCCGCGCCCACGAGGGCGTCCAGGCCCTGCAGAGCGCGGCGGCCATCGCGCGCAAGGACCTCAAGGACTACAACATGGAGATCGAGCTCCGGCGCAAGATCGCCGAGGATTTCGCCGCCGACCGCGAGGCCTCCCAGGAGCTCTACTCCGTGGCCGAGATATACGAGGGGGACTTGAACGACGTGGACAAGGCCATAGAGGTGTACCGCGAGGTTTCCTCGAAGTTCCCGGGCACCAAGGCCAGCGGCAAGGCGGAGTCGCGGGCCGCCAAGCTCGAGAAGAGAAGGCAATCGTAGGGTGAGCTCAACGGCCAAAAAGCATCGCTTCGCGACCGAGGCGGTCCACGCCGGGCAGCGGCCCGATCCGACCACGGGTGCCGTGATGACTCCGGTGTACCTTACCTCGACCTATGCCCAGGAAGCCCCGGGCAAGCACAAGGGCTTCGATTACGCGCGCACGGTCAACCCCACGCGCCTGGCCCTGGAGGCCAACCTCGCGGCCTTGGAGGGGGCGCGCTTCGGTCTGTGCTTTTCATCGGGGATGGCGGCCATCTCCACGGTGATGGAGCTCTTGAGCTCGGGAGACCACGTGGTCTCCTGCCACGATCTCTACGGGGGGACCTACCGGGTCTTCACCAAGGTGTTCGAGCGCTTTGGGATACGCTTCAGCTTCGCGGACGCGACCGACCTGAAGGCCCTGGTGGGAGCGATCCGGCCGGAAACCCGCTGGATATGGATCGAGACCCCCTCCAATCCCATGCTCAAGATCACCGACATCGCCGCGGTCTGCGGGCTCGCGCGCCGCAAGGGCGCCCGCGTGGCCATAGACAACACCTTCGCCACTCCTGCTCTCCAGAGGCCCCTGGAGCTCGGGGCCGATTTGGCGGTCCATTCCACCACGAAGTATCTGGGCGGGCATTCCGACGTGGTGGGGGGGGCGATCGCGACCAACGATCCGGAGCTTTTCGAGAGGCTCAAGTTTCTCCAAAACGCCGTCGGGGCGGTGCCCGGGCCCATGGACTGCTTTTTGGTCCTTCGCGGCACCAAGACCTTGCCCCTGCGCATGGAGAAGCATTGCCGCAACGCCCAGGAGGTGGCGGAGTTCTTGAGCCGTCACCCGAAGGTGGCCCGGGTCCACTACCCGGGGCTGGCCGGCCACCCCGGGCATGAGCTGGCCAAGGCCCAGATGAGGGGCTTCGGCGGCATGATCTCCTTCGAGCTTGTGGCCGGCTTGGAGGAATCCATGCGCATGGCCTCCCTTACCGAGGTCTTCTCTTTGGCCGAGAGCCTGGGAGGGGTCGAGTCCTTGATCGGGCATCCCCCGAGCATGACCCACGGCTCCATCCCGCGGGAGGAGAGGCTGCGCTCGGGGCTCTCCGACGGCCTCATCCGATTGTCGGTGGGCATCGAGGACGCCCGGGACCTAGTCGAGGATCTTGATCAGGCGATCTCGCGGATTTGACGGGCGGGATTGCCGGCCACGACGGCTCCGGCGGGCACGTCCTTGGTGACCACCGCGCCGGCCCCGATGACGGCGCGGTCCCCGATGGAGACGGGCAGGATGGTGGCGTTGGAGCCTATGCGCACGTGGTCTCCCACCCGGGTGGGCCTCAGGACGGCGTCGCCTTGATTGGGAAAGGGGGAGTCGTACTTGTCGTTGGTGAACATTACCCCGTGGCCGATGAAGCAGTTCTTCCCTATGGTCACGCCCTGGCAGACAAAGCTATGGGAGCTGATGCGGCTCTTCTCCCCGACCTTGGCCTCTTTCTGGATCTCGACGAATGGCCCGATGAAGGCCTCCGGGCCGATCTCGCAGGAGTAGAGGTTCACGAAGTCCATGACCATGGCGGTCTCATGGATACGGCAGTCGGCGATTCGTTTGTTCATGGCGCGGCCATTCATCGTATAACCTCTCGAACCGGGAGGTCAAGCGGGGCATGAACTGGCGCCTTAAGGCCCTGGCCATGAGGCTTTGCGACGCCCTGCCTTTGGGGCCCTCGCTCTACGAGGCCCTGCAAAGGGGCTTCGGACGCTTAGACGCCGATCCGATCCCTCAATTTTTGAGGACCGTGGAGATGGCGCGCTGGATGCGGGCCCGGGGCCTGGCGATCGAGGGGCGCTCCTTCCTCGAGTGCGGCACCGGGCACAAGCCGACCATGCCGGTCGGATTTTTCATCATGGGGGCGAGGGCGGTTTTGACCGTGGATGCTCATCCCAGGCTTAACTGGGAACTCACGCGCCGCGCCTTGGGAAGGATCGTTCAAAACAGGGAGTCCCTGGAGCCCCTGTGCGCATCGGCGGCCGATCCAGCCATGGTGAAGGACCGCATGGACTTGCTCTCCCGGCTATGGGGCCAGCCTCCCGCCTTTCTTCAGGAGGCAGGAATAGAATACGCGGCCCCCGTCGACGCCGCCCGCCTGTCCGCCCCCGACAAAAGCCTGGATTATCACGTTTCCCTCTCCGTCCTCGAGCACATCTCTCCCGCGGCCCTGCGCTCCCTATTCTTTGAGGCTCGCCGGGTCCTGGCCGAGGGGGGCGCTGCCATCCATTGCATAGATCCGACCGATCACTTCCAACACACGGACAAGTCCATCAGCAAGATCAATTTCCTGCGCTTCGAGGAGGCCGAATGGGCCCGCCTGGCCGGAAACCAGTTCGCCTACTGCAACCGCATGAGGGCCAGCGACTACCTGAGATTGTTCGATGAGCTCTCTTTCCAGGTCATCGAGGCGCGGACCGAGGTGGACGAGCAGGCCCGCGAGGTTTTGGCGTCGGGCTTTCCCCTCTCCGGCGGGTTTCGGGCCTACGCTCCGGAAGACCTCTGTACCTCGAGCCTTTCCGTGATGCTGAGGCCCCGGTGACGGCGCTTGACTTATGATGAGGCCCACCCTATACTTACGCTGTGTTTAAGGTAGGCGGCAGGCGCTTCTCTCGGGAGCACTGCCTGATCATCGGCGAGGTGGCCCAGAGCCATGACGGCAGCCTCGGCATGGCCCACGCCTTCATAGACGCAGTGGCCTCGGCCGGGGCCGACGCGGTCAAATTCCAGACCCATATCGCCGCCGCGGAGAGCACCCCCGCCGAACCTTGGCGGGCGCGCTTCAGCTTTCAGGACAAGAGCCGCTACGACTACTGGAAGCGCATGGAATTCAGCGAGGAGCAGTGGCGGGGGCTTGCGCGCCACGCCCGCGACAAGGACCTCCTGTTCTTGAGCTCCCCCTTTTCCCTGGAAGCCGCCGAGCTCCTCCTTCGCGTCGGGGTTCCGGCCTGGAAGGTGGCCTCGGGGGAGCTTTCCAACGCCCCGCTTTTAGACCGTCTTTTGGCATCCAAGAAGCCCGTTCTGGCCTCCACGGGGATGAGCGCGCTCGCGGAGATAGACAAAGCGGTCAAAAGAGTCCAGGCGGCGAAAGTTCCTCTGGTCCTCATGCAGTGCTCCTCCCTCTACCCCTGCCCTCCCGAGAGCGTGGGCCTGCGCCTCATCGAGTTTTTCCGCCGGCGCTACCGCTGCGAGGCGGGGCTATCCGACCACTCCGGCACCGTTTATCCGGGGCTCGCCGCGGCCGCGCTCGGCTGCTCGGCCCTGGAGGTGCACGTGGCTTTAAGCCGCGACATGTTCGGCCCCGACATCCCGGCATCCTTGACTCCGCAAGAGCTGTCCCAGCTTGTCAAGGGGGTGCGCTTCATCGAGGCTATGAACGCATCGGGCGCCTCCAAGAACGAGCTCAGCCGCAAAACGGCGGGGCTTCGCCCGTTGTTTACCAAAAGCGTGGCGGCCCGGGTACGCCTCTCTCGGGGCGCGGTCCTCCGGCGGGAGCACCTGGCCTTGAAAAAACCAGGGACCGGGATACCGGCCGCCGAGCTTGAGAGGCTGCTGGGCCGGCGCCTCAAGAAAGACGTGCCCGCCGACGCGCTCCTCAAGCGCGGGGACCTCGCGTGAGCCGCAAGCGCAAGGTCTGCGTCGTGGTGACGGCCCGGCCCAGCTACAGCCGCATCAAGACCGCGCTCAAGGCCATCCAAGCCCGCCCGGATCTCGAGCTCCAGCTCGTCGTGGCGGCCTCGGCCCTCCTGGACCGCTACGGCACGGCCGTGCGCTATATCGAAAGCGACGGCTTTGCGATCGCCTCCAAGGTCTACATGGTCCTGGAGGGGCAGAACCTGGCAGCCATGGCCAAGACCACGGGCCTCGGCATCCTGGAATTGGGCACGGTGTTCAACAACCTCTCTCCCGACGTGGTCGTGACCATCGCCGACCGCTACGAGACCTTGGCCACGGCCGTGGCCGCCTCCTACATGAACATACCGGTGGCCCACGTCCAGGGAGGCGAGGTGAGCGGGTCCATAGACGAGAAGGTGCGCCACTCCGTGACCAAGCTCGCGGACCTTCATTTCGTGGCGACGGAAATGGCGGCGGAGCGCGTGCGGCGCATGGGCGAAAGGCCCGAATCCGTTTTCGTGACCGGCTGCCCCTCGGTGGATCTGGCGGCGGAGATATTGCCCTCCGACGGGCTTGGTTTCGATCCTTTCTCCAAATACGGGGGTGTCGGGCAAAAGGGGGACCTGTCCAAGGGCTACCTCGTCGTGCTCCAGCATCCCGTTACCACGGAGTACGCCCTGGCCCGCGGTCACGTCGAGGAGACCCTCCACGCCGCCCGGGGCTGCGGCATGCCGGTGCTATGGTTCTGGCCCAACGTGGATGCGGGCTCCGATGGGACCTCCAACGCGATCCGCTCCTTCCGCGAGAACGAGCGCCCGGAGAACATCCATTTCTTCAAGAACATGGCCCCCCAGGATTTCCTGCGCCTTATTTACCACTGCAGCTGTCTGGTCGGAAACTCGAGCGTGGGCATCCGGGAAAGCTCCTATCTCGGGGTCCCCGTGGTCGACATCGGCTCCCGCCAGCAGGGTCGGGAAAGGGGAAGCAACGTCGTCGAGGTGGGCTATGACCGCCGGGAGATCGGCCAAGCCGTAGGCGCCCAGATCAAGAACGGCCGCTGTCCTCCCAATCCGCTGTACGGGGACGGCAAGGCTGGGGAGCGGATTGCCCGCTTCCTGGCCGAGTTGCCGCTCACCATCGAGAAAAGGCTTACGTATTGATGAAAGTCCTGGGAGTGGTTCCCGCCCGGGGAGGCTCGAAGGGGATTCCCCGCAAGAACGCCCGCCTTTTGGCCGGAAGGCCCCTAGTCGCGCACACCGCCGGTCCGGCGCTGGCGGCGCGGACTCTCAGCCGCGTGATCGTCAGCACCGACGACGCCGAGATCGCCGGCCTCTGCCGGGACTGCGGCCTGGAAGTGCCCTTCACGAGGCCGGCCGAATTGGCCGCGGATGAGACTCCCATGCTGGCCGTGGTCCGGCACGCGGTGGCCTTCGTCGAGGCCGCGGGGGAGCGCTACGACGCGGTGTGCCTTCTTCAGCCCACCAATCCCCTAAGGCGGGCCGGGACCATAGACGCCTGCGTGGAGACCCTCTCGCGTTCCGAGGCCGACGCCGTGATCACGGTCCTTCCCGTGCCCCACGAGCACAACCCCCATTGGGTCTATTTCCAAGACGCAAGCGGCCTCCTGCGCCTGTCCACTGGCGAGGAAGCCCCCATCCCGCGTCGGCAGGACCTGCCCCCGGCCTTCCACCGCGAGGGCTCGGTCTACGTGACGCGGCGCGACGTCCTGATGCAGGGGCATTCTCTTTTCGGCAAGCGCCTGGTCGGCTATCCCGTGGAGGCGCGGGAGTCCGTCAACCTTGACGACCTGGATGACTGGCGCAGGGCCGAGGAGCTGCTGGGCTGATGTGCTCGATCTCGGGGATTTTCGGGCCGGCGGCCGGCCTTGACAGGGTCCGGGCCATGGTCCGCGCCCAAGCCCACCGAGGACCCGACGCCGAGGGCGTGTTCCAAGACGAGGCGGGCCTGGCCGCGCTGGGGCACGGGAGGCTGGCCGTCATCGATCTCTCGGACTGCGCCCGCCAGCCGCTCTCGAGCGCCGACGGCCGCTACCAAATCGCATTCAACGGGGAGGTCTACAATTACCTGGAGCTGCGCCGGGAGCTTTCGAGCTACCCCTACCGCAGCCGCAGCGACACCGAGGTGGTCTTGGCCGCTTACGAGCGCTGGGGTCCGGCCTGCCTTGACCGCTTCATCGGGATGTTCGCCTTCCTCATCTGGGACAGCCGCGAAAAGTCGCTGTTCGCGGCCCGGGACCGCTTCGGGGTCAAGCCTCTTTATTACCATTTGGGCGCCGGGGGCGAGCTTCTGGCCGCGAGCGAAATCAAGGCCCTCCACGCGGCCGGGGCGCCCAAGAGGCCCGACGAAGCCTCCTGGGCCGCGTACCTCAAGGGCGGGCTTTACGATCACGGCGAGCGCACCTTCTGGGACGGGATCCTAGCGCTGGCTCCCGGCTCAAGCCTCGCTTGGAAGGATGGGCGGCTCAGGATTTTCCGCTGGTATGACATCGCCGAGCGTCTGGGGCCGGAGCTCGACCAAAGGCCCGAGGAGGAGGTGCGGGAAGAATACTGGGGGCTGTTGAAGGAGAGCGTGAAGCTCCGCTTTCGCTCGGATGTCCCGGTCGGGGTCAACTTGAGCGCGGGCTTGGACTCCGCGCTCCTCCTGGCCTTGGTCCATGAGGCCCAAGGGGGCGGCGGCGCGGTCAAGGCCTTCACCTTCGTCACGGGAGACCCGAGTTACGACGAACTCTCCTGGGTCGAGAAGATGCTGGCGCGCACCAGGCATTCCTTGATCGCCTGTCCCCTGTCGCCCGGGGACGTGCCGGCTTTGGCGCTCTCGGTTCAGAGCCATGCCGACGGGCCTTACGGGGGGCTTCCGACCTTGGCCTACGCCCGGCTTTTCGAGAGGGCCCGGGGCGAGGGGACGGTGGTCCTGCTTGACGCACAGGGCATGGACGAGCAATGGGCAGGGTATGATTACTACGGCGCCG